>CAYRAD010000214.1:0-5211 GCA_964422135.1 uncultured Vicingus sp. | reverse complement strand
TTTTGTATCGGAAAGTAACAACTAAGTAAATCAACTTAGTTGAAAAACTTTGGTTTTCTAAAAATTGATAAAAAAGGGAAGCCTAAAAGAACATTGATTAAAAACATTATTCAAACTGTAAATTATTTAGGCTTTGAAATCAAGAAGTCAGAATTTAAAAAATAGAGTGAAATCAAAAGTCAAGCAATAGTATCAGTCAACTATACTAAGAATAAGAGAAATTGGCATTGGATAATATTGGTAAAAAATAAGAACGGTTATCAAATATTTGATCTTTTGCCTTATGATGATGAAAATAAATCAAAAAAAGATGTTGGAGATGGATTAAGTGGAGGTTGGGTGTTGGAATTTGATTTGTAATTTTTTATGTAATTAAAAAATGGACAGATCCGATGAACATTAGTACCTAAAAGTAATGATTTTGAGGGGTTATATAAACCCAATACTAATCATTTGAAATAATGAAGCAACTGCTCCTAAAATCAAAGCAAAAATCCACATGAGTTTATGTAGCAAAGGAGCATTTTTCCACATAATGCCCATAGTTTTAGTTTTATTTTTTAATTCCTGATTGGTAACGTTTCCTCCCGGAAAAATAATCATAGCCAACCCTACAATAATTAAAGCTGGACCACTTACTACAACTCTGGGAATATATTCGGATGTAGCAAAAATGGTATAGAGACAGATATTTGCTATAACTCCTAATATTAAAATGATTATTCCTATTAAACGACCAGCTTTCATTTTCTTGATTATTTTGTTTTAAAACAAATATAGCCTATTAAATGGAGTTGCTAACTTTGTTTGGACAAAAAGTTAAGTTATAATATTGCAAAAACCTTAAAAAAATACCAGCAAGAAAAAAGTAACGTATAAATTACAAACAAAAACGGTAGAATTAAGTTGTCAGTGAAAAAATACTAAAGAGTTAGAACAATTCGATGATGTTTGTGTTATAGGCGTTAGAATATAGATGAATATTCCAGTAAATTTAACCATGAAGTTAATCATATTTTTTTATTAAAAAACAATTACATTTGATTCACAAAAAACTTATCAATGGCAAAAGTAGATCCTGTTAAGAACTATAATCTTACTTTAAAAGAAATTGGTTACGTACCAAGAAAGAAAGCAAAACAAAAAGATTATAATCGGATAGGATTTATGTCAGGACTGGAAGTTCATCAACAATTGTTAACCGATCGTAAATTATTTTGCCGGTGCCCTGCCGGTATGTTTCAGGCGAATGATGATTTTGATGCAGAAGTTATTCGTCACATGCGACCAACGCTTAGCGAATTAGGAGAATATGACGGAACCGCTTTAATGGAGTTTAAAACCCGTAAAGAGATTATCTATAAGCTCAATAATAAATCAGCTTGTACTTATGATATTGACGATACACCTCCATTTAAAATAGATGAAAAAGCACTGGAGATTGCACTGGAAATTTCTATTTTGAGTAAATTAAACATTGTTGGTGAGGTTCATATTACTAGAAAACAATACCTTGATGGAAGTATTCCTGCAGGATTTCAGCGTACAGCAATTTTAGGAGTAGAAGGGGAAATACCATTGAAAAACAAAAAAATTAGGCTGATTCAACTGAGTATAGAAGAAGATTCGTGTAGAGAAATATCAGATATTAAACACACTAGAGTTTATAAAATGGATAGGTTGGGAATGCCTCTGATTGAAACAGTTACATACCCAGAAATGGTGAATCCAGACGAGGTTAAAGAGGCATGTGATTACATACGTTTTTTAAATCGTAGTACTGGAAAAGTAAGAACTGGTATTGGAGCTGGTAGGCAAGATGTTAATGTAAGCTGTAAAGGAGGAACAAGAGTTGAAATAAAAGGTGTTGCACATACCAAATGGATTCCTGAATTAACCCATAATGAATGTTACCGGCAATGGGCTTTGTTAGCGATAAGGGATAAATTACTTAAACGAATTAATAAACCTGAGAAATGGAAAATTGAGCATGCAGTATTGGATTGGGATGCTTTTCAGTTTTTATACCTTCCTTTAAAAATAGCGAAAGATAATGGCGAAAAACTAATTGCAGTTAAGCTCTCTCAATTTAAAGGGATGCTTTCGCATTTCACCCAACCCAATAAAACTTTTTCAAGCGAACTAGAAGACCGCTTAAAAGTGATAGCTTGCCTGGAGAAACCAAACATGTTCCATTCCGAGCATTTAGACAATTTTATTAAGGAATCGGATATGTCAATAATCAGTACCATTTTAAATGCAGAAGAGAATGATGCACAACTTATTTTCTGGGCTCCGGATGAAGATGTTAAAACTGCTTTAGAAGTAATAGAAGAAAGATGCCGTATGGCGTTGGTTGGTGTTCCGGGAGAAACACGAAAATCTTTTGAGGATGGAACAACTGTTTTTGAAAGGGTGTTACCTGGTGCAGACCGGATGTATCCAGATACTGATAGTGCTCCGATTCCACTTGAAAATGACTACATAGATCAGCTATCAAATAATCTTCCGGTTGAAGTAATAGACAGGTATCATCAACTGAAAACATGGGATGTTCCTGAAGATACTTATACCTTCATTTTTAGTAAAAACCTGATGCCTGTTATTGAAAAAATTGTTAATGAATTGGGCTTTAATGCTAAATTTATAGGAACTTTTTTTGGTCACAAGCTTAAATATATTGAAGGACATTATTCTTGTCCAACAAAATTCGATTATCATTTAGTTTATGAATTGTTTAAATTCATTAAAAAATCAGGATTAGAAGTGAAAATTGCTGAATATATGATTGTTGAGCTCTATGAACATCCATTAATGGATTTTGATTCCATATTAACGACTATAGGATATAAAAAGAAATCAAAAGGACAAATTCTGGAACCTGTTGAATTATTAAAGAAGAAATTTTCAAGTAAGAAGAAAAAATTACCAGAAGAATCAAAGTTGAATTGGATAATGGGAGAAATTCGTCATCAGGCTGTAGGCAATTGTGAACTATCTGAGTTACGAAAATTAATTGAAGATTGCTGATAAAGCGATTTTAATATAAAATCAGAAAATGGAAAAAGATATTTTTCAGGGATATAAAGGAGAAGCCTTAAAAGTGTTAAAAAAATACAAGTCAAGGGTTTGGGGAAAAGTTGAAATAGAATCGACACGTGGAAAATTTGAAGGAACCATCTTGCCCAGATCTGAAAATGATGATGATTCGCATATCGTACTCAAAATAATTACAGGTTATAATATAGGAATTGATACCAAAACCATCACTTTGATGAAAGAAGTTGACTACAAAAAAGCCAACTACCAAATTCCTGAAAAAGAATTTCCAACTACCAAAGGATTGCCAAAAGTTAAATTATTTGGTACCGGAGGAACTATAGCCTCCCGACTTGATTACAGAACTGGGGCAGTTATTCCTGCATTTTCTCCCGGTGAACTTTATGGTGCTGTACCCGAACTCGCAGATATCTGTAACCTCGAAACAGAAAAAGTGTTTGCAGTTTTTAGTGAGAACATGGGACCAACTCAATACATTGCTTTAGCTAAAGCCATAAAAAAGGAAATAGAGAATGGTGTTGACGGGATTGTTATAGGTCATGGAACGGATACTTTGCAACATACTGGAGCAGCCTTATCTTTTATGGTACAGAATTCTCCTGTTCCTATTGTTTTAGTGGGTTCACAACGTTCATCAGACCGGCCAAGTTCTGATGCTGCTTTAAATTTAATGCATGCCATGTACACTGCCGGACATTCTGATATAGCAGAAGTTATGGTTTGCATGTTTGGACCAACTTCAGATGAGTACGGTTTACTTCATAAAGGAACAAGAGTTAGAAAAATGCATTCTTCTTATCGTTCTACCTTCAGAACAATTGGAGATATTCCGTTGGCAATGGTAGACAGAGAACAAGTAACTCCAATTCACAAAAAATACAAACAAAGAAGAAAGGATAGAAAAGTTAACATCTATCCATATTTTAGTGATAAAGTAACCATGTTGTATTACTATCCTGATATGAAACCTGATGTGTTGGATTCCATGGTTGATAATGGTTATAAAGGAATAATTTTAGTTGGAACCGGTTTAGGACACGTAAATAAAAAATTATACCCAGCAATAGAAAGAGCATATGCCAAAGGTGTTCATATGTTTATGACCTTACAAACAATTTGGGGTTACGTTAACATGTTTGTTTATGATACAGGTAGAGATATGATGGCTAAAGGCATTATACCTCTAGGAAATATGCTTCCAGAAGTTGCCTATATTAAATTAGGTTGGGCTTTAGGTCAAACAGATAATACTGAAGAGATTAAAAAATTAATGCTAACTCCTATCAATGATGAAATTACAAAACGAGAACCTTATAATGGATATTTGGTTTTTCAAGGAGGAGTTCCAGAAGTTGAATCTTTTATCAGGAACGTACATAAATAATATGTTTATTATTCTAAACAACTGATAGTTAATTAATTGGTAACAAATCAATTGTTAATCAAATGATTTTATTTATATTTGGATTATTCGATATATAGATGTCTATGAAAAATATTATTCAAAACTCAAAATTTATAGTAGTTTTTGCAACGTTAATATTTGCATTTACTTCGGCTAAAGGGCAAATAGAAACTGTATCTCTAAAAGATTTTGATAATTTATCAAGAACTCCCTTGTTTGTTGAAGATTTTAATAATCAAAATATTCAATTTAAAAAGCCTAAACCTTTTGGACCTTCAGGAGATGTATTCGTTGTTAACGGAGAAGCAAAAATCAGCTCAAAGGAACGTGGAGATGGTCTTTTGTTTACAGCTAAAACAACTCATGGGATTTTAGACAGAGAATCAATTGAATTTGAGATGAGGTTTAAAATGAGTACTGAACGGTACAAATGGAGAATAATTTTTGATTTAGGTCAGAAAAATAGATACCAGGCTCCATTACGAATAGATATGAATCAAGATAGATTGGTGTGTGTTCATAAAACATCTATTGGTGTAGTTGAATTTAAAAAACCTTTAAAAGAAATTTATAAAGAAAATGACTACAATAAATTAAATTTAATTAGAACAGGTCAACCAAATTTAAGAACTACTATTCCTCTTGACTTTGATCAAAGACATGCTCTGGTTGCTACATTCGATTACAGATATTTAAGTGGCAGAGCTTATAATGGACCAAAATGGTTTGGTACTGACTTTTTTCAA
>CAYRAD010000213.1:0-5253 GCA_964422135.1 uncultured Vicingus sp. | reverse complement strand
GCCGCCTGAATGTAAAGTTTACTCAGATCATGGACCTGCTACTTCAATTGGTTTTGAAAGAAAAAATAACCCATTTTTAAATTGATAATTATTGAAAAAACATCCTGTAAAAATACATGCTGAGCCTGCTCAAAAAGATTATCAACCAAAAAGGGACAGGAGCAATATTTTTTCATTAATTACAGTAATCAGTTTTTTTATTGGTTTTGGATTATGCCTTGGTTTTTATAATTTCACTTTACTTGATATCATTGATCTCTCAAAACTATTAGCTTTTTTTGCAGTAATCGGATTTTTAATTCCGCTAAAATTATACAGAAGATGGTTTCATTTTATTAAATATGAAGTTATTTTCTTCAATGTTATGGGAATTGCTCCCTTGTTTACCGGATTATTTTTAACCCTCAACTTTATATTTGCCTCCAACCCTACTACACATAAATTTAAAATTGAAAAAATCTATTTTGAGGGTCAGGAAGACTTTAAATCGGTTGGTGTAGTATTGGAAAATAATTATTTTTCAGGAGAACGTAAGATTGTTGAATTAACTGATGTAAATCCATCAGAAATTTATGAAAAGTCTAACTTTCAAGTTACCATAAGTGAAGGTCTGTTTGGGTTTCAGGTAATCAATGAAAAACTAATTATCAAATAGCATTCAATTCTTTAACGATTAATTCCGATTCAAAGCCTTTATTCAGCATAAATCGGTATAACTTATCTCTTTTCTTTAATCCTTCTTCCTCATTAATTAGTTGGCTTTTTCTTTTAAGCAATTCTTTAATGGTATTGAGATAATCCTCTTCACTAATTTCCTTTTTCATCGCATCCCGAACAAGCTTACCAACAACTTTGCTTTTAGCCAACTCTAAAATTATTTTATTTCTTCCCCACTTTTTAATCCTAAACTTCCCCCGCACAAAAGCTTCAATAAAACGAGATTCATTGTAAAAATCTTCAGCAATCAAATAATCGATTATTTTTCCCCAGTCTGATTTTTTAACATTCCAGGCTAAAAACCTGTTCTCCAAATCCATTAAACACCTTTCCTGAAAAGAACAATAACGCATTGCCTTTTCCAGTGCCCTTTCGTACGAAATATTTTTATGAAATTTGGTCAATTTAAATACTAATTTTACCTTTCAAATTTAAGGAATTGAAAAACAAAAAAGCCCTTTATTTATTGATAGCAGCAAATGCTGTTTCGGGGTTTGCCCAGGGAATTAGTATGTTGGCCATTCCCTGGTATTTTTCTGATGTACTCCATTCCAGTTCAACATTTGGAATTATCTATGCTAGTGCTACCTTTTTAACCTTGTTTTGGGGACTTTATGTAGGCACATTAGTTGATCGTTATCCTAGAAAAAACATTTTTTTGTTCATCACATTAGCCGGAGCATGCATTGTTGGTTCTGTTTCCTTAACAGGATTTTATTTGGGTGAACTACCAGCCGTATTAATCGGAATAGTGTTTTGTACTACCATGTTTATTTACAATGTGCACTATCCCACTCTATATGCTTTCGGACAGGAAATTACCGAAAAGCACAATTACGGAAAGATTAATTCCATAATTGAAGTGCAGGGACAGGCAACCAGTGTACTTTCTGGAGCACTAGCTGCTATATTAATTACAGGGGTTAATCAGCAATTATTAGCACAAACAGGACTGGATAGATTTTTCCATTTTAGCATTAACAAATGGAAATTGCAGGAAATATTTTTATTGGATGCAAGTACCTACATCATTGCTTTTATACTCATACTAATGATAAAATATACTCCTGTTAAAAGAAAAGTAATTGACACCGGCTCAATCTTAAACCGACTGAAACAGGGTATTTCATACTTAAAAAAAATTCCATTACTGTTTCATTTTGGTATTGGTTCTTATGCCATTTTTGCGATGCTTCTAATACATGTCCATCAATTAATGCCAATATACGTAAACAACCATTTACATGCTAATTCTGCAGTATATGCCGGTGCTGAAATGTTGTATGCTATCGGTGCACTACTTTCCGGAATAGGAATAAGATGGGTATTCAAAAGAACCAATACCATTAATGCCATTATTATTCTAATGATGTTAAGTATTACGGTTTTTGAACTACTTGCTTTTACCCAAAGTTCACTCATTTTATTTTTTGTTTGCTTTAGCCTGGGCATTACCAATTCAGGAACAAGAGTATTACGAATCACTTATTTATTCAATCATATTCCCAACCACATTATTGGAAGAACAGGAAGTGTTTTTCAGACCATTAATGTACTAACGCGTTTTACTTTTATTAGTTTGTTTTCTCTGGCTTTCTTTGCCAAAGGCTCTAATATTATTTATACTTATATGATTTGTGGTTTGTTCATCTTGCTTTCCTTATTCCCATTGATTATTTTCTACAAAAAATTAATTCATCTTAAAGCTGATGAATAAATAAAAAATTACTTAAAACGAACTATCCCCGAGGCAGAGCCTCGAGAAATTCTTTTGATTAAAAATGAGTTAATGTTAGTTAGATGTGTTGGGGAATTATGAAATTTATTTTTACCTTTATGCATGCCTAAAAAATTTAAGTTGTTTAAAAACAAATGGATATATGGTGTACTTGCCATTCTACTGGCAACAGCTTGTTTCTATTATGTTCCTTCAACTCCATATTCACAGGCACCGATAATGGCTGCCATTGTGGTTATTATGGCCATATTCTGGATTTTCGAAGTAGTTCCGATTGCCATTACCTCCCTTCTTCCTATTATTCTTTTTCCACTATTTGGAATATTAGATACCAAAGCCACTGCCCTTTTTTACGGCAAAGAGATAATTTTCCTTTTCCTAGGAGGTTTAATGCTCGCACAAGGGATTCAACAATCCAATCTGCATAAGCGAATAGCTTTACACATTGTAAACATTATTGGTAGTAAACCGGCCAATCTTGTTCTTGGTTTTATGGTAGCCACAGCCAGCTTAAGCATGTGGATATCCAATACAGCATCCGTTATGCTAATGATGCCAATTGGTCTTTCTATAATTGAAGAAATAAAAGAAACAAAAGTGAACAATAAATTAATTCCCAAATTTGCGGTTGCCGTAATGCTTGGTATTGCTTATTCGGCTGACATTGGAGGAATGGCAACATTAATCGGAACACCACCCAACCTTGTTTTTATGGAAATGTATCACAGTCTTTTTCCTAATTTACCAAAAATAGGCTTTACGCAATGGATGCTGATGGGGCTTCCACTTTCCATTACTTTTATTTTTACAGGTTGGTTGTTAATGACCAAAGTAATTTTTAGAATGCCCAAAACTCAATTTTTTGAAAGTCCGCATATAATTCGTGATTTATTAAAAAATTTAGGGAAATTAAGACGTGATGAACTGGCATCAGGTATTGTTTTTTTAATTGCTGCACTACTTTGGTTAACGGGATCCGATGTTACATTAAGTAATTCTGTTACCCTGCATGGCTGGAGAAGCTCTTTCGGTTTGGAAAATGTGAGTGATGCTTCCATAGCTATTGGAACTGCTCTTTTATTATTTATAATCCCCTCTAAAGACCGTCCGAACGAAATGTTGTTAAAATGGAATAAAGTAAGAGAACTACCTTGGGGAATCTTATTACTTTTTGGTGGTGGTTTTGCCATTGCCGGTGGTTTTGATAGTAGTGGATTATCCAATGTTGTTGGAGGGCTCTTTGCCCACCTCGACATTGAATCACCGATTATAATTGTTCTGATAGTATGTTTTGTACTCACTTTTTTAACCGAGATAACTTCTAATACAGCTACTACCAATTTGGTTCTACCAATACTGGCAAAAGCAAGTGTTATTTTAAACTTAGACCCAAGAATTTTAATGATACCTGCCACTCTTTCGGCAAGTTGTGCTTTTATGATGCCTATAGCCTCTCCAACTCAGGCAATTGTTTTCGGTAGTGGGCATGTAAACATGAAGCAAATGATCAGAGCAGGAATCCTGTTTAATATTATGGGTATCATTATCGTTACTTCAGTATTCTTTCTTCTCGCTCATTTTGTATTCGGTATATCAATTTAGTATCGATTATGCTAGTTGGCTTATTATCTTATTGATAATTGTTTATAAGTTTTAGCATTTAATAAACCTTATAAAAGCACGAATTTTTATTTTTGTTTTCCATAAAAAACAGAATTATGAGTTTAGTAGTAAAAGGAAAAATCATCAGTATATTAGAAATGGAAAGCGGTACAAGTAAAGCCGGAAAAGAATGGAGAAAACAAAGTTTTGTAGTTGACACCGGTGCCCAATTTAACCCCAACGTTTGTTTTAGCTTATTTGGCGAAGAAAAAATTAACATGTTAAGGGATTTTGGAAACGGACAAGAAGTGGAAGTAGCTTTTAATGTTTCATCACGCGAATTTAACGGCAAATGGTATCATAACATTGACGCATGGAAAATAACTGCTGCAGGACATGAATCATCCATGCCTGTAAACGAAGCTCCGACTCCTGAGATTGATTCTGCACCGGCAGAAGATGATGACCTACCCTTTTAGTTAGCTAATTTGGCTTAAAAGTTGATAACTGTAGGACATGAAATTACGTGTGGTAATACTTGTTGGGCTGCTGAATTTGATTGCTTTAAATTTAGATGCAACAAATATTATCTTGCAAAAGGACACCATCATCCCTTCCAAACATAAATTTGCCAGCAATGAGGTGTATGTACCTAAAACCTATGAAACAACTAAGCTCATAAGCCTCTTTATGGAATACCTGAAAGAAGGTAAACGCACTATTGGCTTTTTACACGAGGACGAGCTGGCCATGATTGAAGAGAAAAAACTGACTGAAAAACGCCTTTTTTTTGATTCATATGAGGTAATTTCTTTAGGAAAAAGAATGGCTACCATCAAGGTTTACACAGTAAGAGGAGCTTCTATCAGTTGCAAGCTACTTACCCTACGTTATTACCAAAACATGCAGGGTTTCTTTTATTTAATTCCGGGGAAAGTGGAAACCTTCGAAAAAAAAATGGGTGATATTACTCTTAAAGAAGTTTACATCAATACATGGACTTCGGAAGCTCCGTGCAAATAAAAAAAATAATATATTCAGCCAAAACACAAGGTTTGATAAAAACACCTGTACTTTTCGCTTTTTTGCATTTTATTTTTACTTTTAGTGTAAATTAGTTGCCTATGCTGCATTAGTGTTCTTTATTTGCAATTGTAGTCGTTTGTAAACGTATAATTATACGGATAATCTACGGT
>CAYRAD010000212.1:0-5254 GCA_964422135.1 uncultured Vicingus sp. | reverse complement strand
AAAAACTAACAATCTAGAGAATGCTGTAATCATTAAAGGGATGCTGAATGAAAAAGAAGTAGCAGCTGAATTTAAACAGGCAGATCTATTTATTTCTCCAACACAGTATGAAAGTTTTGGGTTATCAATTGCAGAAGCGATGTCTTGTGGACTTCCAGTAATAACAATCAATACAACTGCACCACCAGAATATGTAAATGATTTGAGTGGTATTTTATTAGATGTAAATGATATTGAAAACTTAGCCTCAGCAATGACGACAATAGTCAGAAATCTCGAAAATTATGATGCAAAAAAAATAAGAGAACAGGTTGTTAATCAATTTGGTGTTAGCAACTTCGGGCAACGTTTGTTAACGATATACAAATCATTATAATCTTTGTAAATCAATTGTTTGAAACAAATTAATGTGTGGAATAGCAGGAATATTATCTAAAGAAAAAGCAACGACTCAGGTTCTTCAGGATATTTCTAAGGTAATTAACCATAGAGGTCCTGATGATGAAGGGTTTGTTATCGTTGAAAATAATCAATTCGTTCTATGTAAAGGGAGCGATACCATTCAGGAATTATCAAGCTATCAATCAATAGAAGAACATCCACAATTTAAGGTTGGTTTTGTTCATCGTAGGCTTTCCATTATTGAATTGGAAAAAGAAGGGCACCAGCCAATGTTGGATGCTTCAAAAAACTATGCGATTGTTTATAATGGAGAAGTTTATAATTTTAAGGAACTCCGAAAAGAATTAGAAGCAGAAGGAATTGTTTTTGAATCCAATTCTGACACAGAAGTGGTTTTGCAGGCTTACATCAAATGGGGAGAAAAATGTGTAGAAAAATTTGTTGGGATGTGGGCTTTAGCTATATATAACAAAACCAACGAACAACTTTTTATTTCGAGAGATCGATTTGGTATTAAACCTTTCTACTTTTATCATCAAAATGATTTATTTGCTTTTGCTTCTGAAATAAAAGCATTGTTAAAAGTACCTGGAATCGAGCCAGTTGCAGATTCTAAATTGTTATCTGAATATGTAATCTTTGGAACAACGAGTAAACCTTTTCAACCCCTTTTTAAAGACATTCAAGAAATTCCACCAGGTCACAACGGACTTTATGATTTTTCCTCCAATACTTTAAAAATTAGTCAGTATTATCAATTAGAACTTGAGGTTGGAAAAAGAAAAATTTCCTCCAACTTTGATGGAGCTTTAGTTGAATACACTAATTTATTCTCGGAAGCTGTTCAATTGCATTTGAGATCAGATGTTCCTGTAGGTTCATGCTTAAGTGGCGGCTTAGATTCAAGTGTGTTGGTTGGCGAAATCGCTCCAAAAATTGGAAAGGAATTTAACACGTTTACTGCAGCTTATCAAAACGAAGTCATTGATGAAAGCAGTTTCGCTAAAGAAGCCATTAAAGACTTTGTAAATGTAAAAGCTCATTATACTTATCCCAACGCCAAAGAATTTTGCAACGATGTTGCGAAGATTGTTTATCATCACGATCAGCCATTTGGCTCAGCATCGATGTATGCCCATTGGGAGGTAATGAAATTAGCTGGGAAGAACAACATGAAGGTTTTACTAAATGGTCAGGGAGCGGATGAATCGTTGGGTGGTTATAGCAATTTTGCAGGAATCTATTTACTGGATTTGCTTAAAGGGTTTAGATTTTCGAAGTTTAGCAAGGAGAAAAAACTGATTGAAGCTAATTTTACGAAAGGAGCATTTTCAAGTATTGCCAGTGCCATTTATTATCATTTACCTTCAGTAATTCAATCCTTATTGAGAAAAAAAGAACGAATAGGTCATCAGTTTTTGAATAAAGAAATCGTCAATCAACTAAATATTGAAGTTCCAGAAAGAGGAGGAAAAAACTTTATAGAAAATTCCTATTCTGCATTTCGATTTGGTTTAGCAGATTTATTAAGAAATGAAGATCGAAATTCAATGGCTTTCTCAATAGAATCGAGGGTTCCCTATTTGGATCACAGATTGGTAGAATATTCCATTGCGTTACCTGTAAAATATAAGATTAATAAAGGTTGGTCAAAGTATATTTTAAGGAAGTTAATTGAAGCTAAGATTTCCGATAAAATTGTTTGGAGAAAATACAAGATGGGCTTTTTAACTCCTCAGAGAGAATGGAAAAATGAACTCAACAAGGAGTTAATCACAGAAATAAAAGGAATGAAGTTTCCTGATATTTTGGATAAGAATGCTTTTCTTGGGTTTTGTGAAACAGATTTGAAAAGTAATGCACATTTAAGTGAATTTTGGAGAATGTATAGCTTGTTGAAATGGATAGCAGTTTTTAATGTAAAGGTTTAATGGAGAAAAAGTTGAAAATAGCAATTGTTTGTGGTCATTTTATGCCTGATGTGGGTTATGTGGAGGTTCAAATGGCAAAAGCACTTTCTCGTTTAGGATGCAAAGTACACGTTTTTACAAGTAATTTGATTTCTCCATCGGTACGAAATAAATTACAATCAATTCCTAGTTACCAATTGGGTACACAACAACTAAATGAGTACTCCATTACCAGATTTCAACCCTATTTTACCATGGGACAAATGGTAAAATGCAAAGGGTTGGTAGAAAGTGTTACAACATTTAGTCCTGATTTAATTTTAATAATTGGTTTAGGAAAATTGTTCCCAAAACCTATTTTAGAAGCAGATTTTTCGAAAACCAAAAAGATAGTACTATTGGCAGATAATGAAGATTCTTTTGATCGGGCTAAAGGAATGAAAGGTGTTTACGATCAATTAAAAAAGAAGGTATTAAGAAAACGATTTAAAGATCCCATCTATCAATTGGCGGTTGAAAAAGCAGATCAGTTTTATGCTTATACTCCTTCTGCACCTGATGTAGTATTAAATTACATTTCCAAAAAAACACACGCAACTTTTTTACAAAAGTTAAAACCACTTTCATTGGGTTTTGATGATGAGGAGTTTTATTTTGATAACAATCTCCGACAAGCAAAAAGGAAAGAATTGAATTTGGAGGAGAATGACATTGTTTTAATTACCGCAACTAGGATTACTCCTTTTAAAAACCTTGAACAAATAATTGATGTGGTTGACGAATTGAACGAGAATGAAATTCAAATAAAATATACCATAGCTGGTTTTGGAAATGATTTGTACGCGAATAAATTGAAGAAATACATTGCTTCTAAGAAACATGCCCATCAGTTTACCTGTGCACCTTTTTTATCTCATGCTGAATTATTGGAATTGTATAATGCAGCAGACATAGGTTATTGGCCAACACATATAATAACCCATTACGAAGCCATGGGCACAGGATTACCAGTTATTTTACCTGATAAAAAGAATATTCAACATGTAATTGAACAAGGTGTAAATGGATGGAAATTTAAAGATTCGGATATTTATGATACTTTTAATAATGCAATAGCTGAAGCTGGTTTGTTTAGAGAAAAAAGAAATGAGCTGGCAAAAACGGCTAAGTTAAAGTTTGCTTTTATAACGATTGCAGGTAAAGTGATATGAAATTTAAGCATTGGAAAATATGGCTCAAATCAAAACCATGGATTTTAAAATGGTTCATCGTTTTGGTCTTATTGCGCCCGATTATTGATAATTTATTTTTTCTAAAAAATATTTCCCCATTCTTATCTCCATTGTATATAGTAGGTGTACTAACTCCAATTTTGGTAATCATAGCAATTACTAAAACCCCCAAACCAGTAAGATCTCCTTTGGATAAATATTTTAAAATTTGGTCTTCTTTTGTGCTTATAGGAATCTTTTTTGTTATATTGTTCGACCCTTTGTCAATGGATTCGTTGGAGTATCTATTAAAACTTTCCATTCCCATTTACATCTATTTTTTTGCTCGAAGATTTATTCAAAGTAAACAAGATTTAGATGGAATTTTAACCACTTTTCTGTACTCAGGAGTTTTTGTAGCTGTACTATTATTGTATGAAGTACTTTTTGGTGCCATCCGGATTGTTGAGAGTAGAGGAATGGAAAGAATTCAAGGAAGTTTTGGCGATGTAGTGAGTTATGGAATTTACCTCACTTTTGGTTTTTTAATAGCTACTTATTTTTACTTCTCCAGAAAAGGAGAAATTCCTAAAATAAAGAGAATTAGAACAGTTGTTATTGTAGGTTCATTGTGCGTTTTAACTTTACTAAATATTCATCATGTTGCATCCTACACCATTTTTATAGGATTATTACTGTTGTTCTTGGTGTTTAATTTTAGAACCAACAAGGGTGCTGCTTTTGTCATGTCCATCATGCTTTTTCTTTTGTTTTATCTTTTTGCTCAACCAATCATCGAAGAAAAAATTACGCCCTTATTAGAAACAGATATTGAAGTTTATGAGGGTGACCAAGATTCTGGTCGTTTGTTGCATGGACGAATGGGAAGGTGGACAAGGATGATTGATATTTTTACCAATGAAAATATTTTTTCTCAGTTTTTTGGTTATCCAACTACCTTAAAATATTCGTACCAATTTGTAGGTGTGGGAGCCCATAATGATTATGTTCGCATGCTTTTCTTATCAGGTTATTTTGGGTTGTTTTACTATTTGACTTTACTATTTATGGTTTTTAATCAAACTAAAAAATTATTAAATGCCACCAAATATTTAGCAATAGGAACTTTGAGTGTATTAATGTTGTATTCCATAAGTATTGTGCCCACTTTTTACGCACCATTTATGTACATGGTAATGTCTGTCTTTGCTTTTGTGGCCTTACCAAAACAGATGCAGAAATAGTGAGTTCAAAACCAACCATATTACTTTTAGGAAAGTTGCCGCCTCCATTGATAGGACCGGCAATTGCTACTGATGTTATTATTAATTCAAGTCTTAAAAATCAATTTAACATTATCCATTTTGATACAAGAATAAATAAAGAGGTAGCTACCATGGGCAGATGGAGTTTAAGTAAATTTTTTACCACTTTTAAGCTTTATAAGGGATACAAAAAAACCATTAAAAAGCACCAACCTCAAATTATATTAGTACCCATTAGTCAAACCACCATGGGGTTTTATAAAGATGCAAGGTTTATTAATATTGGAGCCAAACACGCCAAAGTTTTGATTCAGTTAAGAGGAAGTAACTTTAATAACTGGCTGTCATCGGCTGGAAGTTCTACCAATAATTTTGTAAGCAAAACCTTAAAAAAATGTGTAGGAGTTATAGTGTTAGGTAACAATTTAAAATACTTGTTTGAAGATTATTTTACTCCCGAAAATAT
>CAYRAD010000211.1:0-5274 GCA_964422135.1 uncultured Vicingus sp. | reverse complement strand
TAAAGATCTTGCGGAAACCAACCTCAAAGCATCTTCAAAGTTTAATGTACCATTAGCAACCAATGCAGAAAACTCCCCTAAAGAATGACCTGCAACCATATCTGGTTTAAAAGCTTTACCTAGTGTTTTTGCCAAGATAACAGAATGTAAAAAAATAGCTGGTTGAGTTACTTTTGTTTGTTTTAAGTCTTCAGCTTCACCATCAAACATGATGTCTGTAATTCTAAACCCTAAAATATCATTAGCTTTTTCGAACATTTCTTTTGCTAATTCAGAACTCTCGTAAAGTTCTTTTCCCATTCCTACAAATTGAGATCCTTGTCCAGGAAAAACGTATGCTTTCATATTAATTAAATTTTAGAATTGGTAAAAGTAGTAATTTATTAAACTATTATTAATTCAACTTATTTTTGTTGATAGTATTTGCAACAGCCATGTTTCTCTTATGCTAGCCTTCAAAAAATTCTTTTTCTATTTTTTCTTGATGATCTGGGTGAGCAATTCTCACCAATTCTTTTACTCGTTGCTGAATCGTTTTTCCATACAAGTTAGCAACTCCAAATTCTGTAACAACATAATGAATATGTGCTCTTGTTGTTACAACGCCTGCACCTTTATTTAAGAAAGGAACAATTCTGCTAATCCCTTTATGAGTAGTTGAAGGCATGGCTATTATTGCTTTACCTCCTTCACTTAATGATGCTCCTCTTATAAAATCCATTTGACCTCCAACACCAGAATACATTTTAGTGCCAATAGAATCTGCACAAACTTGACCTGTTAAATCAATTTGAATAGCTGAATTTATGGAAACCATTTTTGGGTTTTGTTTAATTATCGAAACATCATTTACATAATCGCATGAACGCAGTTCTATGAATGGATTATCATCAACATAATCATACAATCGTTTTGAACCAGCTAAAAAAGTAGATAAAGCTCTACCTGGATCAATTCCTTTATAATTACATGTTATCACATCTTTTAGAATTAAATCAATAACGCCATCCGAAAACATTTCGGTATGTATTCCAAGGTCTTTGTGATTATGAAGTTTAGATAACACAGCATTTGGAATATTTCCAATACCCATTTGAAGTGAACTTTTATCTTCTATCAATTCAGCAACTAAATTTCCAATCTTATTTTCAACATCAGTCGGTTCGGGGAGTAACAACTCTGGAAGAGGTCTATTTATTTCAACAAAAGTATCCAACTCAGAAATATGGATAATTCCTTCGCCATGCACTCTAGGCATTTGGTAGTTAATTAGA
Source organism: uncultured Vicingus sp. (assembly GCA_964422135.1). Lineage (GTDB taxonomy): Bacteria > Bacteroidota > Bacteroidia > Flavobacteriales_E > Vicingaceae. Next base: position 4,000 of record CAYRAD010000211.1, on the reverse strand, counting down.
GCGATAACATGTTTAGCATTTGCAATAGCTGCAACTGTTGCTTCAACAGAAACTCCTAATGAACAATAACCATGTCTGTCTGGAATTGAAACTTGAATTAAAGCAATATCAAGGGGTAGAATATTTCGATTAAAAAGTAAAGGAAGTTCACTTAAAAAAACTGGAGTGTATGACCCATTTCCTGCTTTTAATGTATGTCGAACATTCTCTCCAATAAAAAATGAATTTACATGAAAACTATCTTTGTATTTTGGATCAGCATAAGGAGCCTCACCAATGGTATGTAAATGGCAAATCTCTACATTCTTCAACTCTTCATGTCTTTCTGTCATCGCATTGATTAACTCATGCGGAGATGCTGCTGCAGCATGTATGTAAACTCTATCATTCGACTTAATTATTTTTACTGCTTCTGATGCTGAGACTGATTTATACATTTTTTACTATTTTTTTATATTTTAAGCGAAAATAGTATTGAATTATGGCTAAATAAATGGCTAAAGTCATTATATTGAAACTAAATATTAACAGTTGCGATTATAATATAGAAGTTGTTTAAAGTTGACGTGGTAAAATGTGCTTTTATTTCTCCAATTCCTAGAGGAGTGGGGCCTTTGACCATTGCATATTTATTGAAAAATCCCTTGTTGACTGTTCAATTAAATAGTTACTATTTTAAATAGGTTTTCATTAAGTTTTATTCAGGCATTGGAAATGCTAATATCTCTCCCATGCCCAAAGTAAATAACCAACTTCCATATAAAGCATGCTCTATTGAGGTTAGCATAACGGATTTACTTTTATTGTAAGTGATTGCAAATATTAGCCCACCAATTAAGGTTAACCCATGTACAAGCCAATTTCTCATTACAGAGTGGGCTAAAGAAAACACAATTGCATTAACAATGATAAGCAGGGTAGGATGGGAAAACAAATTTTTATAACGATAAAAAAAGAAAGTTCGATAAATTAATTCTTGAGGATAAACAGAGAAAATAGCATAGAAAAAACTAATACTCACCCACATCAATAAATTTTTGCGGACTACAATGAATAAATTTTCAGGATTTAGAAAATACATTAATAATGTTGACCCGATTATCATTAATGAAAATCGAATAACTATTAATTTCCAATGTTTTTTGGCATTTAAATTTAATAAACTTGATTTTGTAAGTTGTTTATTTTTAATCAAATTCCATGATATATATATCACCCCTGCGCTAACAACTGAAATTTTAATTATTACCGAAATAGGTAATAAAAGAAGGAGTGGTAAGGCAATAAATAGAAGAATTAACTCTAAGGAAATATATAATTTACTTTTTTTCATTAATAGTTTTTATTCTTCAACTTCTTTTTGTAATTAATCAACTTTGTTAGTTAGTTAATTCACCTAATGCTTTTAAAATTAAAATGTGTGTTTTCTTTGCATCTATCCCAACAGGACTGTTATCGCTATGAATTACCGAAGCAATTTGATTGGAAGTTGTTTCGTCAAGGTTAAAATTCATTTTTTCTAGTTTTTGGTTATTTCTGTTAGTGCAAAAGAGTATGGTTTAAAGCTATCTTATTGATGAGATTGCTTTGTTTCATTACATTTCACTCGCAATGACGTTAATAATCGTATTTATCCTTCCACTTGTCTTTTAAAAACTTTCTGTAACTAGCTTCTTTGGCATTGTTGCCCGGTTCATAGAGTTTAGTTCCTTTTATTTCATCTGGTAAATATTCTTGCTCTTCAAAGTTGCCATCGTAACTGTGCGAATATTTGTAATCAGCTCCGTAGCCTATGTCTTTCATTAACTTTGTAGGAGCATTTCTTATGTGTAGAGGAACAGATAAATTTCCAGTATTTTTAACCAAATCCTGAGCAGCAGAAATCGCTGCATACGAGGCATTACTCTTTGGAGACGTTGCTAAATAAACAGTAGTTTGTGATAAAATTATCCTTGATTCGGGCATACCAATAACATTTACTGCCTGAAAACAATTATTGGCAATTACCAAAGCTGTTGGGTTCGCATTTCCAATATCTTCTGAAGATAAAATCAATAATCTTCTAGCAATAAATTTAGGGTCTTCTCCACCTTCAATCATTCGGGCTAACCAGTAAACAGCACCATTAGGGTCACTTCCCCGTATGGATTTGATGAAAGCAGAAATGATATCGTAATGCTGGTCACCGGCTTTATCGTAACGAACTATGTTTTGCTGAACAATATCCAACACCACATCATTGGTAATTTCTATTTTGTCAGTTTCAAAACTATTGGTAACAATTTCCAGAGTGTTCAGCAATTTACGGGCATCACCACCTGATAATTGTAACAAGGATTCATATTCTTTGATAACGATATGCTTCTTTTTTAATTCGTCATCGGTCGTTAAGGCGATGTCAATTAATTTAAGCAAGTCTTCTTTGCTTAGTTCTTTCAGGATGTAAACCTGACAACGAGAAAGCAAAGCAGAGATGACTTCAAAGGAAGGGTTTTCTGTAGTTGCACCAATCAATGTAATGATCCCTTTTTCTACAGCACCCAATAACGAATCTTGTTGCGATTTACTGAAACGATGAATTTCATCAATAAATAAAACAGGGTTGTTGGTCCCGAAAAACTGTTGGGATTTTGCTTTTTCGATAACATCCCGAACATCTTTAACGCCTGAATTTACAGCACTTAAGGTATAAAAAGGACGTTTTAAATAATTAGCGATAATGTTGGCTAAGGTAGTTTTCCCCACTCCCGGAGGACCCCAAAATATCATGGAAGGAATTACCCCTTTTTCAATGAAATTTCGCAAAGTACAACCTTCACCCACAAGATGTTGTTGCCCAATGTAATGGTCGAATGTTTTGGGCCTAAGACGCTCTGCTAATGGAGTTAAGTTGTTGATGGTTGTTGGTTTATAATTAATGGATAAAATTAATTAAAATTACTTATCATTCTCATTCCGATAGCTATCGGAATGACTGAGAATCTATTTTTATTATTGTGTTAACTGCATGAAATCCTGAATCAAGTTCGGGATGACAGTGTTGGGCTAGCCATTTCCATCAACTTTTTAGTGTATTTAATTTCGAGTTATTTTTGACTTTTAATAGTTAACTAGAAGAACCAAAGGCTTTGTAATGTTAAATTTTTCATCACCTTTCGTTAAACTTAATTTCTCTAAATAAATTTTTTTAGGATTATATTTTTTAATTAAAACTAACATCCTTTCTGTAAGTTTATTTCCTGTTCCGGTTAATTCCATAACAGTATCGTCTTTACCTGCTCCTTTTATAAGAATTGAAAACACAAAAGAACTTACATTCCAGTTATGGGTTGCTGTCATTTCTGGACAATCTAACAGTTTTGCTATTTTTACTGTTTTCTCAATTATTTTCTCTTTTTCTGTAACATTATCGTTGTTTCCACATAAACTTACAGTAACCCCTTTTTGAGCAAATGATGGAGTAAATGCTGCTATTACTAGTACTATTAAAATTATTTTTTTCATAATGATAAATTTAGGTTAAGTCTTTAAGTTGACATAAATGTAACCATTTTTAACAACTTTTTAGTCGTATTCAAATTTCTTGAAGTGGCAGTAACTTTTAATTTCTGTTCAAAAAAATTATTGTTCATTTTGGCTCTTCCTGCACCATTCGGACAATGAAAATAGATTACTTTACCAATCAATTCATAATACTCTTCTTCAAAACTATAAGTGTATAATTTCTCAATGTTTTCTTGTGTAGGGATTTGGTTCAAAAAGGTAAAGTACATTTTTTCGATATCATTAAAAGGATTGTTCTTTAATGCCTCTTCAACTTCTTGAGGTGTTAAAATGAGATTAGGTACTTCAAAATCATAATGGATTTTAATCTTATCGAAAATCAGTTGTTGAAGTTGAGCAGCGTCTGTTTCCTTATACTTAAAAACTACATTTCCACTTTGGATGTAAGTTTGAACATTTTTAAAACCTAACTCTTCATATAAGGTTTTTAAGTCAG
>CAYRAD010000210.1:2459-5285 GCA_964422135.1 uncultured Vicingus sp. | reverse complement strand
TATGTAAACATAATAAATGAACCAAAAAGATACCATCGACTACCACATAAAATCAACTTGGCACAGTATGTTTAAGATGTATAATCAGGTTGCTGCTAAGTACGGAACCACACAGGCAACAGGACTAGTGCTACTAAGTATAAATAAAGAAGGTACACCCTCAACTTCTATTGCCCCTTCGTTAGGAATGGAAGCAACAAGTTTGAGTAGAATCATTAAAACTTTAGAGGAAAGAGGGCTAATCTATAAGAAAGGAGATAAAACTGATAAACGAATGGTGCGTATATTTTTGACTCCTGAAGGCATTGAGAAAAGAAAAATTGCTAAAAAAGTAGTAACAGGTTTTAATGAATTAATCGCTGAAGAAATACCTCAAAGTAAATTGGGACTTTTTTTTGAAGTTATGGATTCTATTAATGTTGTTATTGATAAATATAAAGAACAAAACGAACTATAATATAAAATGATGAATAGAAAAATAAACAAGGTAGCAGTTTTAGGCTCTGGAGTAATGGGTTCTAGAATTGCTTGTCATTTTGCAAATGTTGGAGTAGAAGTTTTATTATTGGACATTGTTCCAAAAGAAGCTGTTGAATCTTCTAAGCCTCAGGAAAGAAATGCAATTGTTAACGATGCATTGAAATTTACTTTAAAATCAAATCCTTCTCCTATTTACAGTAAATCTTACATTAAAAGAATTACTACAGGAAACTTTGATGATGATTTGCCTAAAATTGCTGATTGCGATTGGGTAATTGAAGTAGTTATTGAAAACCTGAAAATAAAACAACAGGTATTTACCAATGTAGAAAAATATCGAACATCGGGCACTTTAATCACTTCTAACACCTCAGGTATTCCTATTCATTTAATGTTAGAAGGAAGAAGTGAAGATTTTCAAAAACATTTTTGTGGAACACACTTTTTTAATCCTCCACGTTATTTAAGGTTACTGGAATTAATTCCTTCACCAAAAACTTCGCCTGAAGTAATGACTTTTTTAGAAGATTACGGACAACGGTTTTTAGGGAAAACTACCGTAGTTTGTAAAGATACTCCAGCATTTATTGCCAATCGGGTGGGAGTCTATTCTATTATGGCTTTATTCCATAATGTTACTGAAATGGGACTAACCGTAGAAGAAATAGATAAATTGACGGGGCCTGTTATAGGAAGACCTAAATCTGCAACTTTTAGAACCTGTGATGTGGTTGGATTAGATACCTTGGTTCATGTTGCTAATGGTGTAAAAGAAAATTGCAAAGACGATGAAGCCAATGAATTGTTTGCTATTCCGAACTATGTTGCTAAAATGGTTGAAAATGGTTGGCTGGGTTCTAAAACCAAACAAGGATTTTTCAAGAAATCAAAAGGTGCTGACGGTAAAAGTGAAATTTTAGCGCTGGATCTAAAAACAATGGAATACCGGCCAAAAAGCAAAGTAAAATTTGCTACGTTAGAAATGACTAAAACCATTGATGATTTAAAAGAAAGAACCAAGGTGTTGGTTGCCGGAAAAGATAAAGCAGGAGAATTTTACCGTAAATCATTTTATGGATTGTTCGCCTATGTATCTAACAGAATTCCGGAAATTACTGATGCTACATACAAAATTGATGATGCCTTAAACGCTGGTTTTGGCTGGCAATTAGGTCCTTTTGCCACTTGGGATATATTAGGAGTCGAAAAGACAATTACTAAAATGGAGGAAGCAGGTTTTAAAGTCAATGCATGGGTAAAAGAAATGTTGGCAGCTGGCTGTCCTTCATTTTACAAAATAGAAAAAGGAACCAAATATTATTATGACATTGCATCCAAAGCATACCAAGTTATCCCCGGCTCTGATTCAATTCTTTCTCTAGAAACATTAAGAGACGAAAATACCATCTGGAAAAATTCAGGTACTACTATCGTAGATTTGGGAGATGGAATTATCAATTTAGAATTCCATACCAAAATGAATACCATTGGGGGTGAAGTTATTGAAGGTATCAATAAAGCGATTGATCTTGCAGAGGAAAAATACAAAGGACTGGTTATTTCTAATGATGGAGAAAATTTCTCCGCAGGAGCAAATGTTGGAATGATATTTATGATGGCTGTAGAACAGGAATATGAAGAATTAGATTACGCCATAAGAGCTTTCCAAAACACCATGATGCGTGTTCGATATTCATCAATTCCAGTAGTGGTTGCACCACATAATTTAGCTTTAGGAGGTGGTTGTGAAATGAGTATGCATGCCGATAAAGTAATTGCTCATGCTGAAACTTATATGGGATTAGTTGAGTTTGGAGTTGGTGTGATACCCGGTGGTGGTGGAACCAAAGAATTTGCTTTAAGAGCATCGGATGAATACAAAGATGGTATTCGTTTAAATGTTCTGAAAAATAGATTTTTAACCATCGGACAAGCCCAGGTGGCTACCTCAGGTAAAGAAGCTTTTGAATTAGGTTATTTGCGAGAAGGTATAGATGAAGTTATTGTAAGTAGAGCACATCAACTAACTTATGCAAAACAAGCGGCATTAAATTTAGCCAACAAAGGATATTCTAAACCTATTAAAAGAAAAGATATAAAAGTACTGGGTAAAGAAGGTTTAGGAATTGTTTATGCCGGGGCAAATACCATGAAATCTGGAAAATTTATTTCCGAACATGATCAATTGATATCTGAAAAATTAGGTTTTGTATTGTGTGGAGGAGATTTATCGAGTTCCACAGAAGTAGATGAACAATATTTACTGGATATGGAAAGAAAAGCATTTTTAGAGTTGTGTACAGAAAAGAAAACATTGGAAAGATTACAAAGTATTATAACAACTGG
>CAYRAD010000210.1:0-2359 GCA_964422135.1 uncultured Vicingus sp. | reverse complement strand
TTATGAACGCATATATAGTAGCAGGATACCGGACAGCAATAGGGAAAGCACCAAGAGGCTTATTTCGTTTCACCAGACCTGATGATTTAGCAGCAACTGTTGTTAAACATTTAGTAAATAGTATTCCGAATTTGGATAAAGAGAGCATTGATGATGTGATTGTTGGAAATGCAACACCAGAAGCAGAACAAGGACTAAACATTGGTCGGATGATTTCATTAATGGGATTGGATACCGACCAGGTTCCAGGTATGACCGTTAATCGTTTTTGCTCTTCCGGACTGGAAACCATTGCCATAGCATCTGCAAAAATAAATGCTGGTTTAGCAGATTGTATTATTGCCGGAGGCGTGGAAACCATGAGTCCAATTCCTTTTGGAGGTTGGAGAATAGTTCCTAATGCTGATGTTGCAAAAAATAATCCTGATTGGTACTGGGGAATGGGTTTAACTGCCGAAGCTGTAGCCGAACAATACAATATTTCGCGTGAAGACCAGGATAAATTTGCATTAAACTCTCATTTAAAAGCACTAAAGGCAATAGATGACGGAAAATTTAAAGATGACATTGTTCCTGTTGAGGTTGAAGAAATTTTTATAAGTGATTCCAACAAAAGAGAAACTAAAAAATACACTGTTGACACTGATGAGGGTCCTCGAAGAGGATCCAGCATTGAAGGATTGCAAAAACTAAAACCTATTTTTGCTCAGGGAGGAAGTGTTACTGCTGGCAACTCTTCTCAGACTTCTGATGGAGCTGCATTTGTAATGGTAATGAATGAAAAGAAAATGAAAGAATTAGGTTTAGAACCTATCGCTCGATTAGTAAGTTATTCAATTGTTGGAGTAGAACCCAGAATAATGGGTATTGGCCCGGTAAAAGCCATTCCCACAGTTGTAAAAAGAGCAGGTTTAAAAATTGAAGATATTGAACAAATTGAATTAAATGAAGCTTTTGCATCACAATCATTAGCCGTGTTAAGGGAGTTGAACTTAAATCCCGATATTGTTAATGTAAATGGAGGAGCAATAGCCATGGGACACCCATTAGGTTGTACCGGAGCAAAATTGACAGTTCAGTTAATTAATGAAATGAGAAGAAGGAAACAAAAGTATGGAATGGTAACCATGTGTGTTGGAACAGGACAAGGAGCCGCAGGAATTTATGAATTTTTGAAATAATTGGAAGAAGTAAAATTAATATCACCAATAGAAACCTATCCATTAAGATTAGAGGTTTTATGGCCACATTTTGACAGATTAGACCAATGTGGAATTGATGTTGATGAGAAAGAAGGTACTTTTCATGTTGGAGCTTTTAAAGATGGATTGGTGGTATCGATTGGTACTTTTTTAGTACAAAGCAACACTAATTTTAGTGATGAATTTCAATATCGCTTAAGAGCAATGGCTTCATCACCAAAAGTAAGAGGACAAAATTTTGGTAAAAAAGTAATTGATTTTGCTTTAGAAGAATTGAGAAACAGAAATGTAAATTTATTATGGTGCGATGCCAGAGAAATTGCACTTGGATTTTATAAAAAAATGGGGTTTACTGTTATTGGTGACTTTTATGATGTTCCCAAAATAGGCCCGCATAAATTGATGTATTACAGATTAAAATAAATAAAGATGAGTAACAACGAAACAATTAAAGGTGGCGAATTTCTAATAAAAGAAACAGACGCTAAAAATGTATTTATTCCTGAAGAATTTGATGAGGAACAACTAATGATTGCCCAAAGTTGTATGGATTTTATTAAACAAGAGGTTGACCCTAATTTAGACAGAATTGATGCAATGGAGGAAGGATTAATGCCTTCTTTATTAGAGAAAGCAGGAGAATTAGGTTTATTGGGTATTACCGTTCCTGAAGAATTAGGAGGCTTTGGTAAAAACTTTGTGACAGGTATGCTGACAACCGAAATGTTAGGAGGTTCGCATTCTTTTGCAGTAGCGATATCTGCACATACCGGAATCGGAACGTTACCTATTTTGTATTATGGAACGGAAAAACAAAAACAACAATACATCCCAAAATTAGCTTCTGGTGAATGGAAAGCAGCTTACTGTTTAACAGAGCCAAATTCCGGTTCTGATGCTAACTCCGGAAAAACAAAAGCTACCTTAACCGAAGATGGAAAACATTACATTATTAATGGTCAAAAAATGTGGATTACCAATGGAGGTTTTGCTGATGTATATACTGTTTTTGCCAAAATTGATGACGACAAAAACCTTACTGCTTTTATTGTTGAGAAGGAATTTGGTGGAATTACATTAAATCCTGAAGAAAAGAAAATGGGCATCAAAGGATCGTCAACCCGACAAGTTTTCTTTAATGATTGCAAAGTTCCGGT
>CAYRAD010000209.1:0-5297 GCA_964422135.1 uncultured Vicingus sp. | reverse complement strand
CTTCTGTAAGATATCTTCTAGTTCCCGGTACAGCCCAATAAGCTCTGTCTTTCCAAGAAGCACCTTTGTAAACCCTTGCTTTGTCGTTTACCAATGAAGTCTTACCAAATTCATACATCGATTTTAAAGGATCAGTCTCTCCTAAATTAGGATCTTCAAGCATTTCACCATAATAAATATTTGATTCCCAATGGCCATCCAAATAATTAATATTGTCAGCTTGTTTGTAATTTCTTCTTTCCTGTAAATTATCTTTTAAAGGATCAACGTCACGATAATTAATATGTCCTAAACTATCTTTTTCCATATATGCACCTTCTTCATCTAATTCTTTAGTTCTATAAACATTACCCCTAAAAGGCCTAAAATCATCTGCATCTTCGAAAGTCAAAGGTCTATATACATCCATCACCCATTCACTTACGTTACCAGCCATGTTATATAGTCCATAATCATTTGGCCAATAAGCATAAACAGGAGCAGTTACGTCTGCATTATCATTTAATTTTCCTGCAACTCCCATGTTGTCACCTCTTCCTCTTTTAAAGTTGGCTAAAATCTGACCAATGTATTTTTCGTTAGAATTTCTAATAGCATGACCATTCCATGGATAAAGTTTTCTGTCTGGAATCAACTCATCGATAGTATTGCCAATAAGCCCATAAGCAGCATATTCCCACTCAGCTTCTGTTGGTAGCCTGTATTTAGGTAATAAAATACCATCTTCAATGGTTACATTTCTGTATTCTTTATTAGGATTTAAATCAGGAATTCCATCAACTCTTTTACCACTTTCATACTGACCTATTATATAAGCTTCAGTATTAAAATTATCCTCATTAATCTGGTTAGGATAATGTTCGAACAATCCTTCTCTAATTAATATTATTTCATTTACTCTGTCGGTTCGCCATGCACAGTAATCATTAGCTTGTAACCAGTTTACACCAACAACAGGATAATCTCTATATGCCGGATGCCTTAAATAAAACTGGACATAAGGTTCATTATAGGCTAATTTACTTCTCCAAACTAATGTATCAGGTAGAGCTTTTCTATAGACTTCTGGATAATCAGCACTATAAACTCTTTCTAACCAATATAAATATTCTAAGTACATAAAGTTAGTTACTTCTGTTTCATCCATATAAAACGAAGATACTGTTACTGTTCTAGGGATATTATTCCAATCATAGTTTACTTCTTGTTCAACTCTACCCATTGTAAATCTACCGCCTTCAATTAAAACTAAACCTGGCCCTGTTTCTTGTTCTAAGTAAGGTATTTTTTGAAAACCACCATTTTTTGGATCATTGTAATTCCATCCGGTAGCACTTGACTGTTCTTTTTTACAAGATGTGAAAAGCAGAGGTACTGCAATTAACATTAACATCAAATATTTTATTCCTTTTTCTTGTGTTTTCATAACATATTGAGTTTGATAATGCAAATATAATAAACTAAAAAGAAGGGCAACTTATTGTTCTAAATCTCCTTTTTCTAGGTTTACAATCGAAAAGTAAGCCAGTAGAAAATTCATGAGAACCTGCAGTAGCCATTGAAAGTTTAGAGATGGTTATATCGTAACTATAACCAAATTTTAGAATTCCAGCTTGAAATCCAATTAAAGTAATAAATGCATCTGAATTTGAACCTGTTCTATACCACAGGCCACCTACAATCGGTCCTTTTGAAAAATACATTCCAAAATTTATTTGTAAAAAATCTTGTTGCATTTGTGCTAAAATATTCGGTGATAAAGATGCAACTTCTCCTTTACTTTCTACAGGTAATACTGCCCCGGCATGAAAAGTATATTTTCTTGGTAGTGGGCTTGTTCCTTCAATAACAGATTCATCAGGTTTAGCTAAATGGTTAACCGCAAAGCCAACAAAATATTTTTCACTAAAACCAAGAATTCCGGCAGAGAAATCAACATAATTATTAGGCTCATCACGTTTAATTTCATTTGTAGTGTATATAAAACCCCTTCTGGCATCAATCATATCGCCAAAAGTTAATTTACTCCAATCGACCTTTTTCTGAGCCCACGTAGCCTGAAGACCAGCTTTTATAGAAAATCTTCTAGTAACAGGAATCTGATAGGAATAAATTCCACTCACATTAGTAGTCATAAGCGTTCCTTCTCCAGCTCGGTCATTCCATACTAAAAGACCAACTCCTCCCGATAACGCATCAACATGTTGGTCATAAGAGACACTAGAAGTTACAAATGAACCACTAATTCCTGGCCATTGATTCCTATAGTTTAAAGATACCCTGGGGCAATGAGCAGTTCCGGCAAAAGCAGGATTTAGATATAACGGATTTGCATAAAATTGTGTAAATTCCGGATCTTGAGCAAACAAATCGCCTGTAAGAACTACTAAGAGAATAGCTATAAAACCAAACCTATGTATAAAATTCTTTAACATAAACATATATTACCTTTAATCTTAATTTTTACGTAAAAAACCATTGCCAAGTTCCAAATGTATATAATTTGCAATACTTTTGAAAACAATAATTGATTTTTTGTTTCGTTCCTCTAACAAATTTAAATCGTAAATATACATTAAATAATCTTAAATTCGTTCAAATTATTTTATGAAACTATACAAAATTATAATTGCCATTGCTCTAATGAGCCCTTTTAGCTTGTATTCTAACAAAATTATTGTAGAAGGAGAAATTCAATGGAAAGATAACATAATTACAAAAATTGATGAAATTAATACGAAAACGTTTTTTTCTTTTGATAATGCTAAATATGATAGTAAAAGTGATTTTTTACCATTTTTTTCAAAGCAAATAGAGTTAAACCATGAAAAAATAGTTAAAGTAAACATAATAGACGTTGAATATGAAAATATTGAATATGAAAATATTAAGGGTGTCACTGGGATTGAAAAAATAAAAAAAGATATAAATCTGAGGTTTATTAATGCAACCAGTAAAAAAATAAATTATGGGGAAATAGAATTTAATCCAATCATATATAATGCTAAAAGAGGTGAATACCAAAGGATAATGAAATACAAATTTGAAGTAATAACACAAAAAGACAACTCTTTAATTAATAATAAAAAATCTTTTGGTACGAATTCTAAACTAGAAACAGGTGATTGGTACAAAATAGCAGTATTGAAAGATGGAATATTTAAACTTTCATATGACTTTTTAAAAAATTTAGGATTGGATATAGATAATCTTAATCCAAATGATTTTAAACTTTATGGGAATGGCGGAAAAATGTTGCCCATAAAGAATGCTGATTACAGGCCTGATGATATTGTTCAAAATGCTGTGTTTGTAGAGGGTGAGTCAGATGGAACTTTTAATCAAGGAGATTATGTATTATTTTATGGTCAATCGCCCAACTCATGGTCATATAATTCACAAAATGGTTTATTTGAGCATCAATTAAATAAATATTCAGATACTACCTACTATTTTATAACGTTTAGCAATACAGGTGAATCTCCAAAGCGAATTTTAAGCCAGGCCTCTCAGTCATCGCCAACAAATACTGTTACATCATATAATGATTATCAGTACTACGAAAAGGATGTGTTAAATTTAATCAAATCAGGAGAAGAGTGGTTTGGTGAAATTTTTGATGTTAAAACAAGCTATAATTTTGTATTTGATTTTCCAAATATAGTTACTTCATCGCCAGTTACTGTTAAATTTTCTGCTGCCGGACGCTCTAATATTTCAAGTTTATTTACTGTTAATTACGGAAATGAGTCTTTTAACTTTCCTGTAACATTGGTTAATACATCTTCATATCATGATAGATACGCTAATTTAGCTAGTGATACGTTTTCCATTTCTACATCCAATGATATAATAAACCTCAATGTCAGCTATAATAAACCTACCTCAGAGTCTATTGGGTGGTTAAATGAGATTGAATTAAATGCCAGGAGAAATCTAAGCATGTCTGGAGAACAAATGTTTTATAGAGATTTAAATTCTGTTGGAATTGGAAACATTTCAAATTTTGTTATGAGTAATGTTAGCAACGTTAGTAAGGTGTGGGAGATTACGGATCCATTTAATATAAAAGAACAACAATTTAACTTAGTCGGAACGACATTAAATTATACTCTTTCTACAGATTCGCTTAGAAGTTTTGTGGCATTTACAAATAATTATGAAACACAGGTTTTTGGAATTGGGAAAATAGAGAATCAGAATTTGCATTCCATTCAAAAAGCTGATCTGGTTATTGTTAGCCATCCAAATTTTTTAAGTCAGGCAGAGCAGCTTGCTAATTTTCATATAGATGAAGGGTTAAAAGTTGTAGTTGTAACACCTCAACAAATCTATAATGAATTTTCTTCAGGTTCACAAGACATTACAGCGATTAGAGATTTGATGCGTATGTTATATGAAAGAAATGCTACAATTCCTGATGACTTACCGAAATACTTGATTTTATTTGGAGATGGATCTTATGATAATAAAAGTAGAGTGGTAGGTAATACTAATTTTATCCCTACTTTTCAATCTACTAATTCTATTGACATTATTGGATCATTGGTGTCAGATGATTATTATGGTTTATTAGATTCCAATGAAGGAGCATGGATCAGTGCTGAGTATCTTGATATTGGTATAGGAAGATTGCCCGTTAAGAATCAGGAAGAGGCAGATAATGTTGTTAATAAAATAATAAACTACAACACTCCGAGTTCGATGAATGAGTGGAGAAACAGAACTTTATTTATAGGTGATGATGAAGATAATAATACCCATATGAATCAATCTAATTCGCTATCGTTTATGGTTGAAACAAGTCACAAATCTTATAATGTTAATAAAATATTTTTAGATGCTTTTAAACAAGAAGCTACAGCTGGAGGAGCTCGATACCCTGAGGTTAATGATTTGATAAATCAATCAATAAATAAAGGATCTTTAATAGTTAATTATACTGGTCATGGAGGAGAAACGGGTTGGGCTCATGAAAGGATTCTTACTGTTTCTGATATTAATAATTGGGAAAATAATTATGGATTTCCATTATTCATTACAGCCACATGTGAATTTTCAAGATGGGACGATCCTAAAAGGACATCTGCAGGAGAACTTGTTTTATTAAGTCAACATGGTGGAGTAGGATTGTTAACAACGGTTCGACTAGTTTTTTCAAGTCCTAATTTTGCGTTAAATCAGGATTTTTATGATAATATTTTTGAAATGGTTAATGGAGAAATGCCATCAATAGGAGATGTATTTATGAAAATTAAAAACTTAAATGCTAGTGTTACAAACAATAGAAATTTTAC
>CAYRAD010000208.1:1684-5305 GCA_964422135.1 uncultured Vicingus sp. | reverse complement strand
GGCAATTTGTTAGACGAGCCCTCATCTCTAAAAAATAATGAGATAGTTCTTCTTTATTAAAATCAATCAATCCAAAAGCTTTTATTCCGGGAGTATCAATAATAAAACCGCCAAAAGAAAGTTCATGCATTTCGGCAAAAGTGGTTGTATGTTTTCCCTGTAAATGAGCTTCCGAAATAGCACTTGTTTTTAAATTAAGTTGAGGTTCAATCTTATTTAACAAGGTAGATTTTCCTACTCCGGAATGACCAGAAATTAATGATGTCTTTCCTTTTATTAATTTTTTTAGAACATCAAGATTTTTACCCGTAAAAGCAGAAACCTCTATGCACCGATAACCGATATTTTCGTATGCTTTAATTAATAAATTAAGTTGCTCTTTTTCCTTGTTTGAATAAATATCCGTTTTATTGAAAACAAGTGTTGCCGTGATGTGATAAGCTTCTGCGGTAACTAAAAACCGGTCGATAAAAGCTGTATATGTTTTGGGTTCAATTAACGTAACGACCAAAATCGCCTGGTCTATATTGGCGGCAATAATATGTGATCGCTTGGAAAGGTTAATGGATTTTCGGATAATGTAGTTTTTCCTGTTTTCAATCTCGGTAATAACTGATGTTCCGTTAGTATCTGTGCTTATTTTAACTTTATCACCCACAGCAATCGGATTAGTGGTTTTTATTCCCTCCAATCGAAATTTGCCTTTCATTCGGGCATTAATTTGTTCTCCGTTTTCCAATCGAACAGAATACCAGCTACCTGTAGATTTTATAATAATGCCTTTCATAAATTTTACCAAAAATATAGAAATCAGAATTAATATTTACGGAAATAAAAATGTATTACAAACTTCCATATCCACACAACCTGATTAACAATTATTGGCAACCCAGATTCCATTTAAACTTTTTAATTGAGTATCTTCGTCCATATTTTTTTAATAACAACAGTACATTATGTCTATTGAAGTAAAAAATGTAACTAAGATTTATGGAAAACAAAAGGCATTGGATAATGTTTCTTTTACCATAGATCCCGGACATATTGTTGGTTATTTAGGACCGAACGGTGCAGGAAAATCTACCATGATGAAAATAATTTCCTGTTATATCCCTCAAACCAGTGGTGTCGTTAAAGTCTGTGGTTATGATGTTGTAGAACAGGCCTTGGATGTAAAAAAACAAGTGGGTTATTTGCCGGAACACAACCCTTTATATACAGATATGTATGTAAAAGAATACCTGGATTTTATTGGTGGCGTTTATAAGATTGGTAACCGAAAAGAACGCATTAAAGAAATGATTGACATAGTAGGATTAGGTGATGAACAGAATAAAAAAATAGGAGCCCTTTCTAAAGGGTATCGTCAAAGGGTGGGCTTAGCACAGGCTATGATTCATGATCCCAAAGTACTAATTTTAGATGAACCAACAACTGGGTTGGACCCTAACCAACTAGAAGAAATTCGGAACCTGATCAAAAACATTGGTAAAGAAAAAACCATTTTGCTTTCAACTCATATCATGCAGGAAGTGGAAGCTATTTGTGATAAAACAATTATTATCAATAAAGGAAAAATAGTAGCAGATAACAAAACCAGTGATTTGCAAAATCAAATGAGTAATCATTTGGTGCTGTTTGTTGAGTTCGACAAAGAGGCTTCGATTAATCAACTTCAAAAAATAGAAGGAGTGGTTCGCGTTAAACAAACCCAAAACAATACCTGGTTGTTTGAAATTAAAGAAGATCATGTGCGAAATCAAATTTTTCAGTATGCTGTTCAGCGTGACATGATGGTTTTAACCATGCAAAAAGAAAGTCAGAGTTTAGAGGCAGTTTTTAAAAAGCTGACTACTTAATACGGTTTTTTATTAATAATTTACTTTTATTTATTATTCGATGATTTTTCTTGGTTCTGTTGTTTGAACTAAAAAAATAAATTACTTTTGGCTTCACAAAATGTGGAATGATTTGTATGATTGCAACCACGCTTTAGGAATAAAGTAAAAAGTGCTAAAAAAGTAATTCCTTATCACTACACATTTTCATTTTTTTAATATTAAAATTTTTATAAATGTCTTATTTATTTACATCCGAATCTGTATCTGAAGGTCATCCGGATAAAGTTGCTGACCAAATTTCTGATGCATTAATTGATAATTTTTTAGCCTTTGATTCCACATCAAAAGTAGCATGTGAAACTTTGGTTACTACCGGGCAAGTTGTGTTGGCCGGAGAAGTTAAATCTCAAACCTATCTTGACGTACAAAAGATTGCCAGAGATGTAATCAATAACATTGGTTATACCAAAAGCGAATATATGTTTGATGGTAATTCCTGTGGAGTATTCTCAGCTATTCATGAGCAGTCACCGGATATTAACCAGGGTGTGGAAAGAAAGAAAAAAGAAGATCAGGGAGCAGGAGATCAGGGAATGATGTTTGGCTATGCCACAATAGAAACAGATAATTACATGCCTTTATCTTTGGAAATCTCTCACTTGTTGTTAAAGGAGTTATCAGCTATTAGGAAAGAAGGTAAGAAAATGAAATACCTTCGTCCGGATTCCAAATCACAGGTAACCATTGAGTATGATGATAACAATAAGCCTATAAGGATTGATGCGATTGTGGTTTCTACACAACATGACGATTTTGATACTCAAACTAAAATGCTTAAGCAGATTAAAGAAGATGTAATCAAAATATTAATTCCGAGAGTTAAAAAATTACTACCAAAACACATTCAAAAATTGTTTACAGATAAAATTACTTACCATGTTAATCCTACAGGAAGTTTTGTGATAGGAGGTCCACATGGAGATACCGGTTTAACAGGAAGAAAAATTATTGTTGATACTTATGGTGGAAAAGGAGCACATGGTGGTGGAGCTTTTTCGGGTAAAGACCCCAGTAAAGTAGATAGATCTGCTGCTTATGCAACCCGCCATATAGCAAAAAACATGGTAGCAGCAGGAGTTTGTGATGAGGTGTTGGTGCAGGTAGCTTATGCTATTGGGGTTGCCAAACCGATGGGAATTTACATAGATACTTTTGGAACATCCAAAGTAAAACTTACTGATGGCCAGATTGCCAACAAAGTAGGTCAGATTTTTGACATGCGTCCTTATGCTATTGAAACCAGATTCAAGTTAAGAACTCCGATTTATTCAGAAACTGCCGCCTACGGACACATGGGAAGAACTACTGAAATAGTTGAAAAAGAGTTTAAAGATGGCTCGGGAAAAACTAAAAAAATGAAAGTTAAGCTTTTCCCATGGGAGGAGTTGGATTATGTAGCCAAAGTGAAAAAAGCATTCGGATTAAAATAAGTGAAAATTATCATGTTTTTTGACCATTTATTGGTCAAAAACTACCGTTAACATAAGCTTTATAAAAAAAATTAAACTTTGAAATATTTTTTTTGTAACTTGGCGACCTGTTTAGAAAAGATGTTTAAAAATAAGGTAAAAACTACCGTTAATTTGAATTTAGATACCTCTTGTTAAACAGGAAAAAATTAAAACAATATAATTAAAATAAAAACAGTTAGGTAATAAACTATTTAAACTATGAAAAAGTTATTTGCATTTTTAACAATAATTGGATTTCTTAGCTTTGG
>CAYRAD010000208.1:0-1584 GCA_964422135.1 uncultured Vicingus sp. | reverse complement strand
AAACTATGAAAAAGTTATTTGCATTTTTAACAATAATTGGATTTCTTAGCTTTGGTGCTTTAAATTCGGTATATGCTCAACAACCAGAAGATGAGGGTGAACCTGCTACAGAAACGGTAGATTCAAATGCAGCTGCTCCTGTTGATAAAGTTGCTGACACTCCTGCTCCAGTCGATGAAGAAACAGCCCCGGAAGCTTCTGCTCAAGATGAATCATTTACACAAGTGATTAAGCAAAAATTTATTGAAGGTGGCCCTGGTTTTATGGGGATTGTATTGGTGTGTTTGATTTTAGGTTTAGCTATCGTTATTGAAAGGATTATTTACCTGAACATGGCTACTACTAATACCGACAAACTATTAAAAAACATGGAAGAAGCCTTAAATAGCGGAGGTGTTGAAGCTGCTAAAGAAGTTTGTAGAAATACTAAGGGTCCTGTTGCAAGTATCTTTTATCAGGGATTAGACAGAAGTCATGAAGGAATTGATATGGTAGAAAAATCAGTTGTTTCTTATGGTGGTGTTCAAATGGGTTTATTAGAAAAAGGGATTTCTTGGATCTCCTTATTTATTGCATTGGCACCAATGCTTGGGTTCATGGGAACAGTAATTGGTATGATTGGAGCTTTTGATGCAATTGCAGAAGCAGGTGATATTTCTCCTGCTGTTGTTGCAACAGGTATTAAAATAGCATTGTTAACAACAGTATTTGGATTAATTGTGGCCATAATTCTACAAGTATTTTACAATTACCTTATTGCAAAAGTTGATAGTATCGTAAATGACATGGAAAATGCTTCTATATCATTGATTGATTTATTGGTAAAAAATGAACTAACAAATAAATAAAAATCATGGGTAATACTAAATTATTCAGAATCATATTAATCGTTTTATTAGGCCTATCGGGTTTATTGAGTATCCTTTTTTATCTTGGGGTAGTTTCTGAGGGGCTTTTAATAAATTGGTGTTACGTACTTCTTGGAATTGCTACACTTGTGGCTATTGTCTTTCCAATAATTACCATGGCACAAAATCCAAAAAATGCAAAGAGTGCATTAATTGGTGTCGTGGCTTTGATTGCAGTTTGTGCCATAGGTTATTTTTTGTCAGGAAATGAAGTACACATGGATGTTGATGGTAATGTTTTAGCAGATGCTGCAACTTCTCAAAAATCAGAAGCTGGATTAATTGCATTCTATATATTGGCTATTTGTGCTATAGGAACGATTATTTTTGCTGAAGTATCAAAAATGTTTAAATAATAAAGCTGTATGGCAAAAAGAGATATACCTGAAATAAATGCCGGCTCAATGGCGGATATTGCTTTCTTGCTATTAATCTTTTTCCTAGTAACCACTACGATGGATACTGATACAGGGTTGATTAGAAGGCTTCCTCCTCCACCGGAAGATATTCAAACACCTCCAGACAAAATAAATCAAAGAAATATTTTTGAGATTCTAGTAAATGCTAATGATCAATTGTTGGTTGAAGGAGAATATATGCAGGTTACCGGACTAAGGAAAAAAGCAAAAGAATTTATTAAAAGTAATCCAAGTTTCCCAGTTGTTGCTGATCCTAC
>CAYRAD010000207.1:0-5319 GCA_964422135.1 uncultured Vicingus sp. | reverse complement strand
TCCAATATGATAACCAAGCTGAAAATTGTACCCAATATTTGTGTTTTCAATAGGAATTAGGTTTGCACCTAACTCAGGACCTAAACTAATTTTAGAATTTTGTGCATACCCATAAACTAAAGAGAGAATAGTAAAGGTTAATAAAATAGTTTTTTTCATTTTAGTTGTATTTTTCAATTCTACGACTTCCAATAACAAGATTGTCGTTTAAGGATATTTTATAATCTACATATTTATTAATGCATAAGTTCATTTGTGAAATCATATCCTTATAATTTAGGTCTTTTGAAGAGAAAATAACTTCATTTATGTTATATATTGAAATCAAATCGGGTAATTGATTTAATTTACCTATATAATTTTTTGAATCTTCTCCAAGAACAATATTGTTAGCTTTCAAATGCAATATTTTATTCTTCGAATCAGCTTTTATTTTATTAATAAAATCAATTTTTCCAACCACTACTGTTGTTCTAATATTTTCATTCCTGAGTTTTATATGGTTAAAATTATCAAGTACCAGACGGTTTATTGGAATAACACATAAAATAACACCTATTATACTCAATAAATATTTATTTGAAAATGATAAAGGTTCCTGAAATGCCAGGTTAACAACAAAGAATAATACAGAACCAAGAAGTAAGCCCAGCAACGTTTTTTTCAAACTTATATTTTTTGAATAACCACCACTTATAGTCAAACCGACTAAAAAAGCGCCAAATACGGAAAATACAATCATAATTTCATAGGTACTGGAAAAGTCTATTTGATTTGGAAATCCGAAAAAAGGCTTCAGGTAGTTTAAAATACCCAAGGTAACGGTAATAATAATCACATCTGTGATTAGTAATCTGAGTTTTGCGAAAAACCTAAAAAGTATGGCCAAAAAAGCTCTTAAGTATATAGCAATGTTGATGAAAAATGAAAATGCTTTGGCTTTTTTAGCAAAATGTTTTTTTGAAAAAATAATCATGGCATTATAGAAAACAAAAACATAGTTGATGTTTCCTTTTTTTGTGCTCTCTCCTTTGTAATGTATAATTTTAACCTCCGGATAGTAATAGTTTTTATAACCTGCTTGTGTTATACGATAAGATAAGTCAATATCTTCTCCATACATGAAAAATGCTTCATCTAAATATCCGATTTCATCCAAAACAGATTTTCTCATCCACATAAAAGCTCCGGAAAGAACCTCAATTTCATTGGTTTTATTTTCATCTAAGTATCCGAGATGATATTTGGAGAAGATTTTAGATTTCTTAAGCAGGTTTGAAAAGCCGAATATTTTATAAAAAGAAACCGCAGGTGTTGGTAATCCTCTTTTAGATTCAGGTAAAAAGTTTCCATTTCCGTCAATCATTTTAATTCCTAAACCGCCACCTTCAGGATGAGCATCCATAAAAGTTATGCACTTTTCAAAAGTATCTTCTTCAACAACAGTATCAGGATTTAATAGTAATATGTATTCTCCTTTTGCAAGCTCAATAGCCTGATTGTTTGCTTTGGAGAATCCTACATTTGTATGGTTATGAATTAAATTTACTTCAGGGAATAATTCTTTTACCATATTAACCGAATCATCAGGTGAATTATTATCCACTACAAAAACTTCGGCTGATATATTTTGAGTTGCCCTTTTTACAGAAATAAGGCATTGTTCCAGATAATTCCTTACATTATAATTGACTATTATTATTGATAATTTCATTACTTCAATGCCAATGTGTTTTCAAAAGGAATTCTATTAAGTAATGACCTACCTAAAGTAATCTCATCGGTGTATTCAATTTCGTCTCCAATACCAACACCTCTCGCAATGGTGGTAATTTTAATATCTAAATGAGCTAACTTCTTGTAGAGGTAAAAGTTAGTGGCATCCCCTTCCATAGTAGTACTTAATGCCATTATTATTTCTTTAGGATTTTCTTTAGTTATTCTATCTATCAGTTCCTCAATTTTTAAATCCTTTGGACCAATTCCTTCCATTGGAGAGATAATACCTCCAAGTACATGATACTTTCCGGAAAACTGGTTGGTGTTTTCTATGGCTATCACATCTAAAATATTCTCAACAACACAAATAACTTCATTGCTTCTGGAATGACTGGCACATAATGAGCAGGTCGGGGTATCTGATATATTATAACAGGTTGTACAATATTGGATGTGTTGACTTAAATTAACAAAAGCATTTCCGAAATCTTCAATATCCAACTTTTCCCTGTTTAACAATTGAAGTACCAATCGTATGGCTGTTTTATTGCCAATTCCGGGTAAGGAAGCCAATTTTTCAACGGCATTATTAAAGGATGATGATGAAATATTATGGTGCATCATGTTTTAGTCTGTGAACAATTTAATGTGAATCAAAATTAATATGTTCGGGCTGAAAATTAAGAATTTTATTCATTTTTGTTTTAATATAATGAATCCTTTAACTGTAATATTCTTTATTATCGGGTATTTTGCCCTGCTGATGCTTATTTCTTTTTTAACTTCAAAGGGAGCAAATAATGATACTTTTTTTATTGGAGGGCACAAATCACATTGGTACTTAGTAGCTTTTGGAATGATAGGAGCATCATTATCCGGTGTTACTTTTATTTCTGTACCGGGGTGGGTGGGCACTAGCAATTTCTCTTATATGCAAATGGTTTTTGGCTATTTTGTTGGATACGCTATAATTGCAACAATATTGATGCCTTTGTATTACAGGCTAAACCTTACTTCAATATACACTTATCTGGAAGAAAGGTTTGGTTACTATTCCTATAAAACCGGAGCAGCATTTTTTCTTTTATCGAGAACCATAGGTGCAGCTTTTAGACTTTTTCTGGTAGCTCAAACTATGCAGTTTCTAGTCTTTAGACAATGGGGAGTTCCTTTTTCTGTAACGGTTTCTATTACCATTTTGCTAATATGGCTATATACTTTTAAAGGTGGTATTAAAACAATTGTTTGGACGGACTCCTTCCAAACATTATTTATGCTAATTGCTGTTGGGGTTTCTATTTATATTATTGGTTCAAAAATGGAATTAAGTTTTACAGGTTTAATCAGTACGGTAAAAAACAGTTCATATTCACAAATCTTTTTTTTTGATGATTGGAACGATAAAAGACACTTTGTAAAACAGTTTTTAAGTGGCATTTTTATGGCAATTGTTATGACAGGCTTGGACCAGGATATGATGCAGAAAAATCTGAGCTGTAAGAATATTAAAGATGGACAAAAAAACATGTTTTCATTTAGCATAGTTTTAATTTTTGTAAACCTGATATTCCTTAGTTTAGGAGCATTACTATTTATTTATGCTAAGCAATATGGCGTAGAGATACCCGAAAAAATAGACAATTTATTTCCATTAATAGCAACGCAGCATTTGAATACCATTGCCGGAGTATTTTTTATTTTAGGTTTGATAGCTGCAGCCTATTCCAGTGCAGATTCAGCTCTAACAGCTTTAACAACTTCTGTTTGTATTGATTTTTTAAGTTTAAATAAAAAGAAAGAAGCTATAAAAATTAAAATAAGAAAAAGGGTTCATGTTTTAGTTTCATTAGTGTTGTTTGTTGTTATCTTAATATTCAATATGATAAACGATGAAAGCGTTATCAGTTCTTTATTTAAAGCTGCCGGATATACTTATGGTCCTTTGCTTGGACTTTATTCTTTTGGTTTAATTTTTAAGAAAAAAGTAAGGGATAATCTAGTGCCTATAGTATGTTTAATTTCCCCTGTAATCTGTTATGTTCTTAATGTTTATTCCAAAGAATGGTTCAATGGCTATCAATTTGGATTTGAAATACTGATTTTGAATGGGTTATTGACATTTTTTGGATTATTTATACTTTCAATACCTTTTCAAGATAAAAATACTTAGGGCTAATATATTTAATATGTTGATTTCTTTTATTATCTTGCTGTTTTTATTAGAAATTAAATTAAAATATTTATACTTTTGTCGAAAGTAAACAGACGAGTTATGAAAAAACAGATAAAATTTATTGCTGCATTTTTTATGGTTTTACCCGCTGCATTTTTAATTTCATGCGGGGGAGATGATCCAATCGAAGAACCAGTTGAAGTGATTGAAAATAATATTGAGGAACCGGTACAGAACGAAACATATTATCAGATTCCTTCTCCTGATGAAATGTTTGGTTTTATTAAAGAATCAGGTTTAGAGTTTAATGGAGAGTTATTAAATTCTTTACAAAATGTTGATAAATATTCTGATCCTAAAACCCAAGCTTTAAATTTTGGGATTTATTCTGCAGACTTGGCTTATACGGCCGCGTTTCAAGAATTCAATGAAACCACCAAATATTTTGGTACTGTTCAAAAATTAGCAGAACCTATCGGGATTTCATCTGCTTTTGATAAATCATTAATTGAAAGAATTCAAAAAAGTTTGGATAATCCAGATTCTTTAGTTGCTCTTACCAACACATCATATTTTAGTGCAATAGATTATTTGGAGCAAAATGAGCAAGGAGATAAACTTGGCATAATTGCTGCAGCAGGATGGTTAGAAACAGTTTATGTGGTTGCTAATTCAACAGATTTTGATAAAAACACAGCAGCAGTTGATCGGTTAGCTGACCAAAAATTAACATTAGATAATTTGTTAGCCTATTTGGATAAATACAAAGATACTGAAGACGTAAAAGAAATTTTAGTATGGTTCAAGGATTTGGAGAGTGTATATGCACAGTTACCTGATAGTGAAGATAATGGATCTGGAATTTCTTTTAAGAAAAAAGATAATGGCAAGATGGTGCTTGGAGGAGGTTCTAAGATAACTATTACCCAAGAGCAATTTAATGCCATTAAGGATAAAGTTAATGAGATAAGAAATAAAATAGTTAATACAGAGGCTTAATAGTTTTTCAATAAAGAAACCATAGAAGATGAAACAACATATTAATAAAGTACTTTTAATTGCAGCCATTACTTTTGTGCCTGCATTATCTTTTGGACAGTATTGTAATTATTTTCACACAAAATATTGCGAACCTTCCGACAATGAATTGTTTAAATTGAATGGACAGTCAAAAAGTGCATTGTTCAGTAAAGGGCAAACTTCAGAACTAAGTATTATTGTATATAAAGGACAGGATTACAGAATATCTATTTGTTTAGATGAAAACTTGGGTTCTCAGGTACAACTAAAGGTATACGAAAATAAAAAAGTAAAAGTCGAGAAGGTTATTGAAACCAAAACCATGGAAGATGAATACAAGAAATGTCCGGATTGTAATGGAGAAGGAATGATTGATGGTGAAACTTGCGAGACTTGTTATGGTGAAG
>CAYRAD010000206.1:0-5330 GCA_964422135.1 uncultured Vicingus sp. | reverse complement strand
TAAAGGAAAAGGTGGCTCGATGCACATGTTTGATATCAGCAGAAGAGTTTTTGGCGGTCATGGAATAGTGGGAGCACAGATTCCTTTGGGAGCTGGTTTAGCTTTTGCAGAAAAATATAAAGGAACTGACCATGTTACGTTGTGTAGTATGGGTGATGGAGCAGTTAGACAAGGAGCATTACATGAAGCGTTTAACATGTCTATGATTTGGAAGTTACCTGTTATTTTTATTATTGAAAATAATCATTATGCCATGGGAACTTCTGTTGCAAGAACTTCTAATGTAGTTGAATTATATCGTTTAGGATTAAGTTATGATATGCCTGGAGAACCAGTGGATGGAATGAATGTTGAAGCTGTTCATGATGCTATTGAAAAAGCAGCAAAATGGTGTAGAGATGGGAAAGGACCTTATCTACTTGAAATGAAAACCTATCGTTTTAAGGGACATTCAATGTCAGACCCAAGAAAGTACCGGACAAAAAAGGAAGAAGAAGAATATTTAGCTGAAGATCCAATTGAAAATGTTTTGAAAACGATAAAGAAAAATAAATATGCTTCTGAAAAGGAAATAGTATCAATGCAAAAAAAGGTAAAAAGTAAGATTGAGGCTGCAATAAAGTTTGCCGAAGAATCTCCTTTACCTAATCCAGAAGATATGTATGAAGATATTTATGCAGAACCCTATCCTTTTATTAAGGAATAAGTTAGAAAATTTAAGGTTTTATGGTTTGAAGTTCGTGATTAACTTTTAAACTAATGACCTTCTAAACAAATAAACTAAATAGAAAAATGGCTGAAATTGTTAGAATGCCCAAGTTAAGTGATACCATGACAGAAGGAGTTGTGGCTAAATGGCATAAAAAGGTTGGAGACATGGTTAAGGAAGGAGATTTACTAGCTGATATTGAAACAGACAAAGCTACCATGGAGTTTGAGTCTTATGTGGAAGGGACATTATTATATATTGGTGTTAAAGAAGGAGAAACTTCTCCAGTTGATACTATTTTAGCAATATTTGGAGAAAAAGGAGAAGATGTTTCTGCTTTAATAAAAGAAGAAAAGGAAAAACCTGCTGTAAAAAATGAAATTCCTATAGTTGAAGAACCCAAATCTATTGAAACAAAAGTTGTAGAAAAACCTAATCAGGAAGTCTCTAAAGCTGTTGAAGTTAAAGTTACAAATGGCTCAAATGGAAGAATGATGGTTTCTCCTTTGGCTAAAAAATTAGCAGCTGAAAAAAATATTAACCTATCATTGGTTAGTGGAACAGGTGAAAGCGGAAGAATTATAAAGAGGGATATTGAGAATTATAGTGGAGGAGGTGTTTCTGCTTCAAATTTTGTTGGAGTAGAAAAATATACTGAAGTTCCAGTTTCTCAAATGAGAAAGGTTATTGCACAACGTTTAGCTGAAAGTAAATTTACTGCACCACACTTTTATTTGACAATGGATATCGATATGGACAATGCAATTGATTCAAGAAAATCGATAAAAGACATTGCTGAGGTAAAAGTATCCTTTAATGATTTGGTAATAAAAGCTGTAGCGGTAGCCTTAAAAAAACATCCAAAAGTAAATTCTTCATGGCTAGGAGATAAAATAAGGTACAATGAGCATATTAATATTGGTGTTGCTGTAGCTGTTGAAGAGGGTTTATTGGTGCCAGTTGTTCGCTTTGCAGATGGCAAAACATTAAGTCAAATTTCATCTGAAGTTAGAGCATATTCTCAAAGAGCAAAAGACAAGAAACTTCAGCCGGAAGATTGGGAAGGAAACACATTTACCATTTCTAATTTAGGAATGTTTGGAATTGAAGAATTTACAGCCATTATTAATCCACCTGATGCCTGTATTTTAGCTGTGGGAGGAATAAAACAAGTACCTGTTGTGAAAAATGGACATGTGGTTCCAGGAAATGTAATGAAAGTAACACTTTCATGTGACCACAGAGTTGTGGATGGTGTAACAGGTTCTGAATTTTTACAAACTTTTAAAGCATTAATGGAAAATCCTGTTATTCTTTTGGGAGCTCAGAATATTTAGTTGTTATTTTAATACAGAAACTTTACCAATATATGTGTTAGATACATTGTTGACGTCTTTCACATAAAATTTATAAACATAAATACCTTCTTCTACCAATTTATTTTTATAGGTTCCATCCCATGGTTCAAATTTTTGAGTATAGTAGATTACCTCACCCCATCTGTCGAATATATAAAATTCAAACTCATCTTCTACTAATCCATATCCTTTAAAGAAAAATTCATCATTTTTTCCATCAAAATTTGGAGTAATGGTATTAGGTATAAAAATGGCAGATACCGGGTTAATTCTAATGACTTTCATTATAGAATCATAGCAACCATATTCATTCCATACTTCTAACTGCACATAATAATCTCCGGAATCGGCATACATATGCACTGGAGAATAAACGGAATTAGTACTGTCGCTATCACCGAAGTCCCATTGCCATGTGTTGGCATTGTAAGATGTATTTGTGAAAGTAATGGTTGGATCATAAATGTCAGTTGGTTGAGGATCAGGAATAAAATCTGCAATTGGTAAGGGGTAAGCTGTAATATAATCAATTTTGGTTAGTGTGTCGAAACATTGTAAATCATTTTGGACAATAAGAGAAACAGTATAATCTCCAGGTATATCATAACAGTTTGTTGCAGGAGTTTGATTAGTGGAAATATTATTCCCCAAATTCCATTGCCAAGATAAAATACTATCTGCATTAGAAGTGCTTGTATCATGAAAATTTACGCAAAATAAAGAAACACATCCATTTGTAGTATCAACATCAAAATTAGCTATAGGTTTAGCTTTTACATTTACATCTTTTAAGATAGTATCTTTACAGCCTAAGCTATTAGAGATAGCTAATTCAACGGAATAAATTCCATAAGAAGGAAATGTGAAAGTTGGATTTTGATTATTTGATATACCTGTACTAAAATTCCAATTCCAGCTAGAAATATTACCAGAATTGCCCTGACTTAAATCTGTAAATTGAGTTGGGGGCTCATTTTCGCATATTGTTGTAGAAGAAAAATCGGCAACAGGTAATTCATATACTTCTATTTTTTTAATTGAATCATCAATACAATTATGATTAGAAGTTGCAGTTAATGTCACATTATATATTCCGAAAGAAAGATAAAGATGACAAATGTCCGAATTAGTCTGGAGAGGAGATCCATCATCAAAATCCCAGGTATATCCAGTAATAGTATCAGATGGGTTAATAAAACTATTGTCAGAAAAACAATTTGAGTCCCCAAAACAAACATTCATACTTTCAAAGTCTGCAATTGGCTTTGGATAACGTTCAGTTACTTTACTTATGGTATCGGTACAGGCACTATCCGAAAAAGCGATTAGAGTGATATTATACAATCCATCATTCAAATAAGTATGAGCAGGAGTAAATGACGAACTTGTATCACCATCACCAAAATCCCATAATAATCCATCAACAGAACCATTAGAAATAGTAGATAAATTATTTACGACTAACTGTTCGTAAAAACAATCATCTACAATTGAAAAATCAGCTGTAGGTTTAGGGTTTACTATAACAGGATTAGTTATTGAATCAACGCATCCGCTATCCGATGTAACAATCAATTGAGTATTATAGGTTCCATAAGATGCAAAGATATGTGATGGATTTTGCAAAGAGCTGGTGCTCGTATCACCAAAATTCCATGCCCAGTTAGATACATTTCCAGCATTTCCAACACTTAAATCAGTAAATTGTGTAGGTGGTTCATTTTCGCATATTATGGAATAATTAAAATTAACAGTGGGCAAATCAAAAACTGTGATAGGTATAATAGTATCATCAACACAATTGTGATTTGAACTTGCAGTTAGAGTAACATTATAATTTCCTGATGCAGGATATAAATGACAAAGTGCTGCATTATTTCCATTTGGAGAAGCATCACCAAAGTCCCATGTGTATGATGAAATTGTATCGGATGGATTAATAGAACTATTATCGCTAAAGCATACAGAATCACCAAAACATGCATTTATGTTAGTAAAATGTGCAATAGGAATTGGGTATCGTTCAATAGTATGAGTTATGGTGTCACTACAACCACTATCAGAAACGGCAATTAATGAAACATTGTACAACCCGTCATTCAAATAAGTATGAGTTGGATTAAATAATGTGCTGAAATTACCATCATCAAAATCCCATAATACACCATTAATAGAACCTGAAGATACAGAAGAAAGATTATTCACAATTAAATCATTATAAAGACAATCATCTGTAAAAGAAAAATCAGAAGTAGGTTTAGGGTTGATAATTATTGGGATAATTAAAGAATCAGTACAACCACTATCGGAAACTACATTTAACTGAACATTGAAATTTCCTCCTGGAGAATAACTATGAGAAGGATTTTGTTGATTAGATGTATTTCCATCACCAAAATCCCAAATCCACGAAGTAATGTTTCCATTTGAAATATTACTGTTGTCATTAAAAGTAACATTATCAAACTCACATATTCCTTTAGGAATACCAAGTGTAGAGTCATTTAATGAATAATTGCCTAATGTGATTCCTGTTGAAGGATTTGGAAATATATTAATTGGTATTGAAATGGTATCAGCACAATTATTATCACCAGTAACTATTAATATTGGATTGTATGGACCTGAACCAATGTAAGTGTGAGAAGGATTTTGTGTTGAAGATGTGTTTCCATCCCCAAAATCCCAATTCCAGTTAGTAATTGTTCCTGATGGAAAAGTACTATTATCAATGAAATTAATCGGTAAACCATCACAAACAGATGTAGCTGAATAACTTGCTATTGGAGAAGGAGGAATAACTACACTGTCAGAACTAGAAGCACAAGTTGCTCCAGTTGTTGTAATGATAGTATAATTACCTACACCATAATTATTAGCTGAAACATCTAATGTAAGTCCGGTCTCTCCAACTAGAGCAACTCCGTTTAAGTACCACTGATAAGTTGATCCGGCTGTTGGGCCAGTTGTTAGCTGTACATTATCATTACACCATTGACCTGTTTGTGTTATTGTATTTGAATAATTTGATTCCTGCAAAACTAAATTATCATAATAAAAATAAGGATAACATCCCGATGGAGGTGAATAACCAGCAGGTAAAGCACAAGGAGATCCAATAATAACAGCATTTATATTGATTGCTGGTGTAAAAGTAATTGAAATTATACCCCAGTTAGGAACTGGAGTGTAATTTGCAGTGCCAACAACAACCCAAGCTGGATCTACCGAAGATGGACAAGCTGTGGTAGCTATGGGGAAAG
>CAYRAD010000205.1:0-5333 GCA_964422135.1 uncultured Vicingus sp. | reverse complement strand
TCACCAAAAGGAACTTTAATAAATATCAGTTTAGCACCATTCTCTGCTGTACCATTAATATATGGTAAAAGTTTACCGTTTTCATACTCACTCAAATAATTAATTAAACTGGATATTCTACGTAAGGTTAGGTTAACATTGTAATCCGATTTGGAAAGCGGGCTGGCAAATCCCTTAATGGTCAAAGTAATGGTTTTTCCTGCTTCTAATTCCTTCATTAATAAGGGTGTGAAAAATTTCAAATCACTTGCGCCTTTATCTATATATTCACTAAAAAGTTCTTCAATATCAATAATAGCATCTTCTTTTTCATCACCTTTCAAACCCTTAGCGTATTCTTTTTTGTACTCATTAAATAGTTGAGTGTATTCATTATAGGTTGTCATATAATTTAGGTCTGTTAATGTGTCTCTCGATCTTGGATTAGGATGGTCGTTATGAAAATATAATCTCACCGGTAAATAACGGTTTAACTCTTCCAATGTGGTGTAAACAGGTTTTATGGTATCCGGAATTTCATACACCCAAATATCATTGCAACACGTTTCCCCTTTTTTAGTATAAGAACCTTTTCTGTTGGAAGTGATTAATGCCGTATGGTGTCTGATGTTGAAATAAAAATCATTGGTACTGGTATTGATGGGATAACCAATATTTTCGGGTTTATCAAAGCTATTGATGTCCGAATGGGACTTAAATATATCAAATCCACCTAATCCGTAATGCCAGTTTGAACTAAAATACAATGCAGTATCTGCGGGATAATAAAAAGGAGTAATTTCATCTTCGATAGTATTGATATTGTTTCCAGCATTAGCAGGAGGCATAAAAGAACCATTTTCATTTTTCCTTGAATACCAAATGTCCATTCTTCCTTTACCGCCATTTCTGTTTGATGAGAAAAATAAAACTTCTTTTCCATTAACCTCTGCAATTGAAGGTTGTGTTGAATTATAGCCATCCATATTGACATTTTCAACTTCGTAGGGAGTTCCCCAATTACCATTATCGTAGTTTACGGCAAAAATTTTACAGTTAAAACTTCTGTCGCACCTCGTGTAGTAAAAAATATCACCTTTAGTATTCAGGCAGCCATTGGCAATATGAAAACTGGGTTCATTAATTATTTCATTCAATTTCTCATCCAATTCCCACGTATTGTTGCGTTTAATTCCTTTAAAAAGTCTGACAAGGTATAAGGAAGTATCAACAACAATATTATTGCCTTGCATTTTTTCATCCCGCAATGAAGAGTAGATAACAGTTGAATCGTTTAGCAATGTTCCACCAAGTTCACTACTATAGGTATTGATAGAGTTCCCCATATTTTTAATATCTACTAGAACGGAATCTTTCATAATTTTTTTGGCTTCTTCACAAGATTTGATTTCGTTCATTACTTTTAAATAATAATATCCTTTGCGGTCTTTAGTAAAGAATCGCTTAATGCGTTTAAATGAAACTTTAGCCTTGGAGTATTTTCCGTTGTATTTCAACATCATAGAATACCAGAAAGGAGCTAGGAGATAATTTACTCCCCGGTCTTTTTTGTAGATGTAGTAATATTTGGATTCTGCTTTGGCATAATCGTTATACTTACGCAGAGATTCGGCATATTTAAATACAATTTCCAAATAAGTGGAATCAAAATCCAGTGCTTTTTTATACCATATTGAGGCTCCATAGAAATCATTTTCATTGTATAACTGGTCGCCAACTTTTGTGAGTTGTTTCTGAGTTTGGGCATTTAACTGGATAGAAAAAAGAAAAAAGAAAAAAGTGAAAAAACAGAATAAGTTAACTCGCTTCAATTTACTATATTTTTTTGCAATGTCTAATTTCATTATCAATTTACTTTATTTCATTTTAAATAAAATCAGGACAAGCTTTGTATCTTTTTATATCGGGTTTATAGCGTTGGATTATGTAGATTAGAGCAAATTCAAAACCACCACGGTGGTGGCTGGCTACACTTAAGGAAGAAAGGTTCATGTCGTAACTTATGCCGATATGAAAACTGGCATAGTCTATTCCCGCAGTAAAATAACTGGCGTCAGAATTTCTGTACCATATACCGGCATAAAGTGCTTTATAGTTACCATTGTTTAGGTGATATTTTCCCTGCCCTCCAAAAATAATTTCCTTAAATTGATTTTGATGTTGAAACATTATGGTCGGTAAAGCGTCTATTTTGTCACTTACAGCAATTAAACCACTAGCGTGAAGCGTAATTCTCTGATGTAATGGGATGTTCTCATTAAAAAAAGTTTGTTGTGGTTTTAAGATATTCATCATAGCAAAACCTGCACTTACTTCTTTTCGTTGAGCTATTTTGTAATTCCAGCTTAACCCTGCATGTAAATTAAAATAGGTTCTTCCTTCATTAACAAATGCTTCTCCATTCCCAAGACTTGCATCATAGTAACTACCGTTGTACTGGTTGTCGAATTGTAATTTGTCATAATTAATGCTTCGTTGTGTAAATGCAGGCTGTGCAGCAATAGTGATGCTTTGGTTTGAGTCTTTTAATTGTATGCAATAGGAGCCACCGATAGCTATTTGGAGTGTGCTGAAATCAGAATCACCAGCTTTATCATTATAGATGGATAAACCTGCACCCACAGGAGATTTAAATATGTTTTTCGCATCGGCACTTATACTAAAAGTAGAGTAGGGTGTGGTAACTGAACTCCATTGAGAACGTTGATTGGCAACAAACCTGAATTCTCCATTAAAAACACCTATCAACCCTGGATTTAAATTTATCGGAGAATTATAAAATTGAGAAAAATGGATGTCCTGTCCCTTTATTAAAAAAGAGAAAAGAGAAAAGAGAAAAAAGAGCAATATTTTGAATGGCTTACACATTTAATTTACCACTTTATCTATTTATCTGATTACGGTAACATTACCTTTTTTGAAATATTTCTGTTGGTCAACACAGGTTACAGTCAGGTAGTAAACAAACACACCCGGATCGACCGGTTTTCCTTTGTATGTTCCATCCCAACCTTTAGATTGTTTATCGGTTTCAAAAACTAATTCTCCCCAACGGTCATATATTTTTAAAACCATATCTTCAACAATTCTTCCTCTAACTAATAGAACATCATTTTCTTTGTCACCATTAGGAGTGAAAGCGTTGGGAATAAAAACATCTGGTTCACCACAATTTACTTCAAAGGCGTATAAGGTATATGATTTAGTATATTCACATCCGGTTCCAATTTCAGTTAATTGTACTGAATAAGTAATAGTAGTTAACGGGTTGGCATAAGGATCGGAAATATAAATTGAACTTAGTGCTACAGGAGGAAGCCATATATAGCTGAAACCACTGTTTGGTGTAACATGAAGATAGGTTCCTTCACCACTGTACAGCGTGTCCTGATCTGCCCATACATTAATATTATCAGGATTAAATCCTGAAACAGCAACCAATGTGGTAGCTGAATCGATACATCCGGTAGTATTCTGTGCTGTAACGGTATAACTTGTTGTGGTGTTGGGATTGACTATTGGATTAGCTGTGTTGGCTCCACTTATGATTCCATAAACAGGATTCCAATTATACGTTAATGTTTGTTCGGATAGATTTATTACATTTAATGTATCGGAATTTCCCTGACATATTGCACCTCCAACGGCCTGAATCTCAAAGCCAACATAATTAACTAAAAAACTATCAATTGCCGGACAGGAACCATTGGTCGCCATAACATAAAACCAGGAAGTATCGCTTACTGTTACGAAATAATTTGAGTCTAAAGGGTTAGAATTTAAAGTGTCGGTAAACTGATTATTACTCGACCAGATAATGGATGTTGGTCCACCGGTTGTAGAAATACTTAAAGTGGCTGTGTCGCATGTTGTTATAGTAGTTCCACCACTTATGCTAATTTGAGGAAAAACGGTGATTGTGACAGAATCGATAATCGTACAGCCTATACTGTTTTGGGTAGTAACGATATAACTTGTTGTGGTGTTGGGATTGACTATTGGATTTGCTGTGTTAGCTCCACTAATAATAGAGGAAACAGGAGTCCAGCTATATGAAAGATTTTGAGTGGATAAATTAATTAAATTTAAAGTATCAATATCACCTTGACAAATACTTCCATCAGAAACCATAATCTCAAAGCCAACATAATTAACTAAAAAACTATCAATTGCCGGACAGGAACCATTGGTCGCCATAACATAAAACCAGGAAGTATCGCTTACTGTTACGAAATAATTTGAGTCTAAAGGGTTAGAATTTAAAGTATCGGTAAACTGATTATTACTCGACCAGATAATGGATGTTGGCCCACCGGTTGTGGAAATGCTTAAAGTTGCTGTGTCGCATGTTGTTATAGTAGTTCCACCACTTATGGTAATTTGAGGAAATACGGTAATCGTTAAAGAATCGGTAACAATACAGCCTGCATCATTCTGGGTGCTAACCACATAATTTGTTGTGGAAGTTGGATTGACAATGGGATTAGCTGTATTGGCACCACTAATAATAGATGAAACAGGAGTCCAGCTATAAGAAAGTGGGTAATTAGATAAATTGTTTAAAATTAAAGTATCCGTTTCTCCCAGACAGATTGTTTCGTCAAGTAGCTGAATCTCATATTCATTATAATTTACCAGGAAGCTGTCCGTTGCAAAACATGATCCGTTAGTTGCCATAACATAAAACCAGTTGGTATCGGTTAGAGTCACAAAATAATTCGAGTCCAAAGGATTGGAGTTTAGCGTATCGGTAAACTGATTATTACTCGACCAGATAAAAGAGGTAGGTCCACCTGTTGTAGAAACCGAAAGAGTGGTGGTGTTATTACAGATGTTAACAGTATCACCTCCACTTATTGTAATTGATGGTGAAACCGTAATGGTTTGAAAAGCGGTGTCAACCGTATTACATATAGAATCTTCAATTAAAAGTGAAACATAGTAAATACCGGGTGTAGAATAAGTTTTAACAGGATTAAAAACCTGTGATGTAGTATCACCTCCACCGAAATCCCATAAGTAAGTATCACTTGAAGTACTGGTATTTGTAAATGTTACGGTTAATGGAGCACAACCTTGATAATTATCAACTGTAAATTGTGCTTTTGGTAAAATTTCAAAATCGAACTTAAAAATCCCATTGTTACAACCTGTACTGTTATTACCATTCGACCATGCACCGTTTGTTGTTGGGAAATCATCATTGTTCCAGCATCCTGCACAAACCGATTGGTAAACTATTCCATTTTTATCAAAACGGCTGGTACCGCCATCAACATGTTCGTGGCTTAAGTTACCACCAAAATAGGTTCCGAACAACATAGATTGTGCAT
>CAYRAD010000204.1:0-5333 GCA_964422135.1 uncultured Vicingus sp. | reverse complement strand
CAAATAAATGTGCCTGTACTGGGAATGGTTGAAAATATGGCTTATTTTACACCTGAAGAATTACCTAACAATAAATATTACATTTTTGGTAAAGATGGGTTAAAGCAATTAGCTGAAGAAAACAACCTGCCGTTATTGGGAGAAATACCTTTGGTACAGAGCATAAGAGAATCTGGCGATGCCGGAAGACCTGCAGTGCTACAAGAAAACACTAAACAAGCTTTAGCTTTTAATGCTTTTGCAGATCGGGTAATTAAAGAGGTGGAAAATAGAAATAAAAATATTTCGCCAACTCAGGTGTTGGAGGTAACGAATAAATCAGGTTGTTCTACAAATTAAAAAAATTAGTATTTTTAAGTTCCATTAATAATTTTCACTTTGGATAAAAAGAAAAAAAATATCCTAGAAAAAATAAATCAGGCACTGGAAGAAATACGTCCATTCTTAAAAGATGATGGCGGAGATATTGAGCTCATTGAGCTTACTGATGATTTTGTGGTAAAAGTAAAATTTTTAGGGGCTTGCAAATCCTGCTCCATGAGCCCGATGACGTTAAAAGGCGGAGTAGAAGAAGCAATAAAAAGAAGAATCCCTGAAATTAAAGGAGTGATTACTATCAAAGATGCTTTAGTCTAGTAAAAAAATCAAGAGAGTTTCCCTGCCAATATCCTCATTTCCATAATGGGAGATATTTTTTCATAAAGTATGTGATAAACAGCATCAACAATAGGCATGTCAACTTTATATTTTTTGTTGATCTCAAAAATTCCTTTTGCCGCATAATAGCCTTCAGCAACCATATTCATTTCTATTTGTGCTGAACGTACTGAATAGCCTTTCCCAACCATACTTCCAAAATTCCTGTTTCTGGAAAATTGAGAATAGGCGGTAACCAGCAAATCACCTAAATAAGCAGACGAATCAACATTACGATGTATTGCATGAATTGTACCTATAAAGTCTTTGGTTTCTCTGATGGCACTTGAAATTAACACCGCCTGAAAATTATCACCATAACCCAATCCGTTAAATATTCCACTGGCAACTGCATAAACATTTTTTAAAATTGCTGAAAGTTCAGTTCCAAACAAATCATCAGAAATTGAAGTATTGATGTACCTACATTTCATAGCTTCAGCAAAATAACTTGCAATTTCCTGTGTTTGACAAGCAATTGTCAAATAAGATAGTTTTTGCATAGCAACTTCTTCAGCATGACAAGGTCCTGCAATCATTCCTATTTTGCTATAAGGTACATTAAAGTTGATATGGAAGTATTCTGCTGGAATCTGATTGTATTCTGGCACGACACCTTTTACAGCTGAAATAATAATTTTATTTTCGATTCCTATTATCTTAACCCCATCAAAAGCCTGAGCCAAAAAAGCAGAAGGTACTGCCACAACAAGAATATCCGATTGATCAACGATTTTCTGTAAATCGGTAGCTATGTTTAGTTTTTCTGAATTAAATTGTATGGAAGGAATATAACGAGGATTATGATGAAAATTTATAATGTGATTAGCACATTGCTTATCTCTCATCCACCAATTAACAACCTCCAAATTTTCGGTAAGTATTTTTACAATCGCTGTTGCCCAGCTTCCCCCACCTAATACTGCTATTTTTTTATCAAATTCCATATCTCAACAAATATAATTAAACTAAGGTTGTAAAACACAAGTCTTCTCTTCCCCATTTACCTCAACTTTAACCAATCCTAGCTTTGATAAAGCCTTCATCCCTTTGTCCCATTGCTTTCCGCTTAAAGCAGCTTCAGCTTTTAAAGCACCTAATTCCATTTTATTATTTGCTTTTAATATGTTGAAAATTACTTTTTCGTTTTCTTTTAATTCAACAGTTTTCTTCTCTGGTTTCATTTGCGGAAAGAATAGCACTTCCTGAATAGAGCTGTTGTTGGTTAAAAACATACAAAGTCTATCAATTCCAATTCCCATCCCTGAGGTTGGCGGCATACCATATTCCAAAGCCCGGACAAAATCCATATCAATAAACATGGCTTCGTCATCGCCTTTTTCTGCTAACCTCATTTGTTCTTTAAAGCGTTCTTTTTGGTCTATCGGATCATTTAACTCGGTGTAAGCATTGGCTAATTCTTTACCATTAACCATTAACTCAAACCGTTCAGTTAATTCCGAATTATCTCTGTGTTCCTTACACAAAGGCGACATCTCTTTTGGATAGTCGGTAATAAAAGTAGGCTGAATGTAGTTCGCTTCACATTTTTCTCCAAAAATCTCATCTATCAATTTACCTTTACCCATACTATCATCAACTTCAATATTTAGCTTTTTACAGGTTTCCTTAAGTTGATTTTCGTCCATATTGGCAATATCAAATCCGGTGTGTTCTTTTATGGCATCAATCATTGAGATTTTTTTAAATGGACGTTTAAAATTCACCTCATTATTAC
The DNA here is from genome assembly GCA_964422135.1 of uncultured Vicingus sp. Lineage (GTDB taxonomy): Bacteria > Bacteroidota > Bacteroidia > Flavobacteriales_E > Vicingaceae. Next base: position 2,899 of record CAYRAD010000204.1, on the reverse strand, counting down.
CAATTTTTACAGTAGTTGTTCCTAAAACTTCTTTACAAATGGTTTCTAACATTTCTTCTGTAAAATCCATCATCCAGTTGTAATCCTTGTAAGAAACATAGATTTCCATTTGGGTAAACTCAGGATTGTGCGTTCTGTCCATTCCTTCATTTCTAAAATCTTTTGCAAACTCATAAACCCCTTCAAAACCACCAACAATCAATCTTTTTAAGTACAATTCATTGGCAATTCTTAAGTACAAAGGAATGTCAAGTGCATTGTGATGTGTAACAAATGGACGAGCTGCGGCCCCTCCTGGAATAGCTTGTAAAATAGGCGTTTCAACTTCCAGGTATCCTTTTAAGTTCAAAAAATTACGCATCGAAGTAATGATTTTCGAGCGTTTAATAAACGTTTCTTTTACCTGATCATTTACCACCAAATCAACATATCTTCTTCTGTATCTCAATTCAGGGTCGGAAAAAGCATCATGAACCTTTCCTTCATTATCGGTTTTAGGAAGTGGTAACGGTCTTAAGGATTTACTTAATACCGTAAATTCCTTAACTCTCACACTTATTTCACCCACCTGAGTTTTAAACAATTCTCCTTTAATACCAATAAAATCACCATTGTCTAGCAGTTTTTTGTAAACTTTGTTATACATCGATTTATCCTCACCTTCACAAATCTCATCTCGTTTAAAATAAACTTGCACCCTTCCTCCACTATCTTGTAACTCAGCAAAAGATGCATTTCCTTGAATTCTTCTCGACATTAGCCTTCCTGCAATAGTCACCTTCTTGCCTTCAACAAAATTTTTCTTAATGTCTTTTGACAAAGCATTTACTGGATATAACGCTTGCGGATAAGGATTAATTCCTAGTTCTCTCAATCTTGCTAGTGATTCTCTTCTAACAACTTCTTGTTCTGATAATTGATTACTCATTGACAATAGAATTTAAGCAAACAAAGATAATGCTTTATAGATAAAAGATAACAAGACATAAGATAAAAGATTAAGTCATGGGTCTATTTGTCTTGTATCTTAATATCTTACTTTTGTAGAAATGATTTTAACAGATACACATACCCATTTGTATGCCGAACAGTTTGATGAAGATATTGATTCAGTGATTCAAAATTGTTTGTCAAAAGGAATTGAAAGATTATTTCTTCCCAATATTGATAGCTCTTCTATTAATAACATGATGGCTTTAACCCAAAAATACCCTACAACTTGTTTCCCTATGATGGGATTGCATCCGACAGCTGTTAAAGAAAATTACTTGGAAGAAGTAGCTTTGGTTGAAGATTGGCTAGCTAAATATAAATTTTGTGCTGTAGGAGAAATCGGTATTGACCTGTATTGGGACAAAACCTTTTTAAAAGAGCAACAAGATGCTTTTAGACATCAAATTATTCTGGCCAAAAAATATAATTTGCCTTTTATTATTCATTGCCGGGACTCGTTTAATGAAATTTTTGAAATATTAGACGACATGAATGATGAAAAAATGAAAGGAATTTTTCATTGTTTTACTGGAAATATTGAACAAGCCAATCATATTATTAATTATGGCGGATTTAAAATAGGTGTTGGTGGTGTGGTAACTTTTAAAAATTCTGGGTTAGATAAAGTTGTTGAACAAATTGATGTGAAGCACCTTGTTTTGGAAACAGATTCTCCCTATTTAGCTCCTGTTCCTTATCGCGGAAAAAGAAACGAAAGCACTTATTTGTACAACATTGCCGAAAAAATTGCTGACATTTATAACATTTCTGTCGAAGAATTGGCATCAATAACCACCAAAAATTCACAAGAAGTATTTGGATTTTAAAACTATATTTGTCGAACTAAACTTTAATGCCCTCCTGGTCTTGTTGAAAGTTCTTTTTGGTTAATAAAATAGATTCTTCGACTGGCTCAGAATGACAAAAACAAAATGAACTCAATACTTATCATATATACAGGTGGAACAATCGGAATGATTCGTGATGAAGAAACAGGGTCGTTGAAGTCATTCAACTTTAATTCGCTCCTAAGTGAAATTCCTGAGATTAAAAAATTTAAAGCCGAAATCAAAACCATTTCCTTTAAAAATCCGTTGGATTCATCCAACATGCAGCCTGAAAACTGGCTGCAAATTGCTGAAATAATTTATAATAATTATGATAAACATGATGGTTTTGTCATTCTTCATGGCTCAGATACCATGGCTTATACCGCTTCTGCATTAAGCTTTTTATTAGAAAACCTGAGCAAACCTGTAATTTTAACCGGCTCACTACTCCCTATCGGAGATATGCGAACAGACGCCAAAGAAAATTTACTTTCTGCCATTGAAATAGCCTGTTTAAAAGAAAATAAACAGACTGTTGTTCCAGAAGTGGCTATCTATTTTGAGTATAATTTGTACCGTGGAAACCGCTCCACTAAAGTGAGTGCCGAAGAATTTGCTGCGTATAGATCTCCAAATTATCCTTTATTGGCTATTGCCGGTGTTAATTTAAAGTTTAACAAAGAGGCTATTTATAAGCCCAACACCAAAAAGTTGGTTTTTAATAAAGTATTAAACAATCATATTGCTACCATTAAATTATTCCCCGGAATTACTCAGGAACAAATCTTATCTACCATTCACATTCCTGGCTTAAGAGCCATCGTTATGGAGACCTTTGGTTCTGGAAACGCTTCTACTCAAATTTGGTTTATCGATCTGTTAATAGAAGCCATTAACAAAGATATTATCATTTTAAACATCTCTCAATGCAATGGTGGAAGTGTTGAACAAGGTAAATACGAAACCAGTTCGGCCTTTAATAAAATTGGAGTTATTGGCGGTAAAGACATGACTTTTGAAGCCGCTGTTACCAAATTGATGTATTTGTTAGGAAAAAACCTTTCCAATAATGAAAT
>CAYRAD010000203.1:0-5354 GCA_964422135.1 uncultured Vicingus sp. | reverse complement strand
CTAATGATAGACTGGTTGTGGTTACACAATTTTCATTTTCTGGAATGTTTGTAATTGCCTCTCCTTTAGGATTTATTACTACTGAATTACCACTATAATTTTTCTCTGTTCCATCTACACCTACTCTATTTACTCCAACAACATAACATTGATTTTCGATGGCTCTTGCCTCTAACAATTTACTCCATGGTTGTTTTCTTACTTCTGGCCAGTTGGCAATGTAAATTAAAATGTCGAAGACATTTGAATTTTGTTGTTTGTTGTTTGTTCTTTGCTGTTGGTTTCCTGATAATTGCTCATTTCTACTCCATACCGGAAAACGTAAATCATAACAAACCAACGGACAAATTCTCCACCCTTTATACTCAACGATTAATCGTTTTTCTCCAGCACTAAAATGTTCATGTTCGTCAGCCATTCTAAATAAATGCCTTTTATCGTAAGTATAAAAATCACCATTGGGCTGCATCCAAACCAAACGATTAAAATATTTTTGATGTTCCTCAATAATTAAACTTCCCACAACAACAGCGTTACTCCTTTTTGCAATTTCTTTCATCCAGCCCACCGTTTTGCCATCCATAGTTTCTGCTAATTTTTCAGAATCCATAGAGAATCCTGTATTAAACATTTCAGGTAAAATAATGATATCTGTATCATCCGACAATGATTCTATCTTCTCACTAAGTAATTTCAGATTTTCATCTGCATTTTCCCAGATAATGTCGAACTGAATGATCGTAACTTTTAAATTCATAACATAAAGTTATAGAAAATAAAAGACAAACTACATTTAAAGTAATTTTCTGAAAGAAATTACACTTTATTGAGAATTTCTGCTGCTTTTAAAAGGGTTTCTTCTTTTTTGGCAACACAAAAACGAAGCACTTTGTCATCGATGTTTTTTTGATAAAAAACCGAAACCGGAATAGATGCAACATGGTGTTTTTTGGTTAATTCAATGGCATAATCGGTATCTTTTTTATCCGTTATTTTTGAGTAACTCAACAACTGGAAATAGGTGCCAGATGAAGGTAAAATCTCAAATCGTGATTCTTTAAGGTGTTTTACAAAATAATCTCTTTTGTTTTGATAAAAGGCAGATAGGGATAAATAATTATCTTCATTTTTCAGGTACTCCGCCAGAGCATATTGTATAGGTGTATTAGCCGAAAAAACAATAAACTGATGTGCCTTTCTAAATTCAGCCATCAGGTTTTTTGGAGCCAAACAATAACCCATTTTCCAACCGGTATTATGAAAAGTTTTTCCAAAAGATGATATGATAAATGCCCGTTCTGCTAAACCTGGATATTTACTTACACTTTCGTGTTTATGTCCATCAAAAATGATATGTTCATAAACCTCATCACTAATGAGTACGATGTCTGTATTAGAAATTATTTTTTCCAGTGCCAGCATGTCTTCTTTGGTCAATATTGTTCCTGTAGGATTATGAGGTGTATTAATGATAATCATTTTGGTTCGTTGATTGATCAACTTTTTCACCTGTTCCCAATTCACCTTATAATCAGGAGCTAACATTTGAACAAAAACGGGTTTCCCTCCATTTAATTCAATTGCAGGATCATAACAATCGTAAGCGGGAGTAAAAATAATTACCTCATCTCCTTCGGCTATTATTGCTGCTATTGCTGTATAAATTGCTTGGGTTGCTCCAGAAGTAATGGTAATTTCAGACTCTGGGTGATAGCTTACATTGTAAAGATTTTCAGTTTTTTTAGCAATTTCTTCACGTAAAGGTAAAATACCAGCCATTGGAGCATATTGGTTAAATCCTTTTTTCATGGACTCGTTAACTAAAGCAATTAACTCAGGAGAACTTTCAAAATCAGGAAATCCTTGAGATAAATTGATGGCCTTGTTCTCATTTGCCAATTGGCTCATTACCGTAAAAATGGTAGTTCCCACTTGGGGTAATTTTGATTTTATTGCATTTGGATATTCTGGCATTTTATTTTGAAAGACGACAAATTTAACAAAAGAGTTGTATCAATTTATGAATCAAACAAATTTGTTTCAGAAGATGCTTCGTAACCTTTGTCAATCAATAGGTTTTGACCTTCTGCAGCTTCAACTGCTAATTCATCACAACGTTCGTTGTACATATTACCAGCATGCCCTTTTACCCAATGAAATTTAATATGGTGTTTAGGATAGATTTTTAAAAATCGTTGCCACAAATCAATGTTTTTTTTGCCTTTAAATCCTTTTTTTTTCCATCCAAACACCCATCCTTTTTCTATAGCATCTACTACGTATTTTGAATCTGAAAAAATCTCTACCTCAGCACTTACAACTTTAATACTTTCCAAAGCAACAATTACACTTAGTAATTCCATGCGGTTGTTGGTGGTTAGTCTAAACCCTTCTGAAAGTTCTTTTTTATGTTTTCCACTCATCATTACAACACCATAACCTCCGTTTCCAGGGTTTCCCTTTGCTGCACCATCGGTATAGATTGTAATTTTTGCCATTTAAACCCCTAAGTTAGTTCTAAAAAGTTTAACTGCAATAGCTAATAAAATTATACCAAAAACTTTACGTAAAATCGCAATTCCACCTTTCCCTAATAGTTTTTCTACAAAAGTTGAAGATTTTAATACTGCATAAACCAATATCATATTGATAATAATGGCTACAATTATATTTTGTACTGCATATTCAGCTCTTAAAGAGAGTAAGGAAGTCATTGTTCCTGCACCTGCAATTAATGGAAAAGCAATGGGTACAATTGAAGCTGTTTCTGGAGCATCATCTTTATATAATTTTATACCTAAAATCATTTCCAGTGCTAAAAAAAACAAAATAAATGAACCCGCAATGGCGAATGAACTAATATCTATTCCTATTAATTCTAAAATAGATTCGCCTAAAAACAAAAAAGCAATCATTATAATTAGTGCTATAGCACTTGCTTTTTCGGATTGTATACGACCTACTTTTTGTTTTAAATCAATGATTACAGGAATAGATCCCATTATATCAATAACAGCAAATAAAACCATAGTTGCTGTTGCGATTTCTTTAAAATTGAATATCCACATTGTTGTAAATTTTAATTTTTTAGCCGGCAAACGTAAGCAATAAATTTAAGCTGTTAGTAATTTTTTAAATTATTTAAACTTTAAGTTTAATTAAATGTAAGAGTTTGAAATACAACTATATAATAACCTGAGTTATATCGAACTCAGGTTAATAGCGTGTTTTAATGTGCAATCCAAGGAAAATTAACCGTAAACACAACAAAACCTAAAAGAGGTGAAACAAAAAATACAATCAAACTAGCTATTGCTAGTTTTGTATTCTTTTTCAGGATACCAAAAACTAATGAAAAAATATTGATTAAAAAAATGGATGGAAAGGCAATAAAAGCACCTCTTCCTTTATCTACACTACAATAATAGATTAGGAATAAGTTTATAATGATTAAACTTAAAACGATTACATTTCTTTTTAAAAAATTCATATTAAAGCTTATCCGTAACTATTCAGACACTTTTTGTTTGTTCAGCTTCAGGCCTTCTTAAACTATCTGTTGTATTATAAGCTTTTGCTATGGCTTTCATATTTAAATAGGTAACTATTGTTTGATAATTTTATAGGTTCTTAATTTTTTATTTTGATAGTCTAATGCACTTAAAAAATAAATGCCTTTGGCATAATTAGAAAAATGAAAAAACAATTGAATTAATAATTAATAACTTTCACTTTTTTGTTCTCTAGCCGCACCTTAAGCCATAAATTCATAGCAGCACTCTGTTTTACAACTTCTTCTTGTGATAAATCATTTTTCCACTTAACAAAAAACGTTGGAATGGTGTCTTGCTTCTTTTTAAAATCGGTAGAAATGGTTTTCCCGTAGGTCATTTTAGCAATGTCTTTGTATTGTATTTTCATTTCATTTTTTATGGAATTAAAAGGAATGGTATCACTTTTTAATTTAATCAATTCATCTTCCAAATATTTAATGGTAGCATCTTTATCGTTTAATAATTTTTCTTTCTTCTTGTAAAGGTCTTCTAATACGCCTGATTTAACCTCTGCTGTTAATTTTCCAGCAATCTCATCCGACTTATCTTTAAATTGATGAATTTTTAATTGGACTTTATCTAATTCGTATTTAGGTAATTTTTTAGTTATTCTGTCTTCTTGTTCTTTAGAAATAATATCCCCCATTAGGTATACGTCAATTTTAGAAGAATCATCATCAGCGTACACAATGTCTTTTTTGTTAATCCAAGTACTTTCAAATTCAAAATTTTCAGCAACAAATTGTTCTGCTTTATTTTTAAAAATACTTTCTTGGATGGTATTCCAAAAAGTAAAACCACTAGGAATAATAATTAACAAAGAAATAATCAAAATATAATTATTGATTCTTTTTTGTTTTGCTTTATTCATGTGAGTAGTTAAAGGAAACTTTAAAAACTTCACTATAAGAAAAGTAGATAGTGCTATGAATACAGAGTTAATTAAGAACAAATAAAAAGCTCCTAAAAAGAAATGCCAATTTCCATTGGCTAATCCATACCCTGCAGTGCATAATGGTGGCATTAAAGCTGTGGCAATAGCAACGCCAAAAATAGTACTGGCAATTGTTCCTCTTTTTGTTTTTGCAACAATCAATGCTATGCCACCAAAAATAGCAATCATTACATCCAATAAAGTAGGTCTTGTTCGTGCTATTAATTCCGACTGAACATCACCAAAAGGAGTTAATAAGAAATAGACAGTGGAAACGATTACACTTATTAATACAGCTGTAGCCAAGTTTTTTAAAGAGCTTATCAGCAACTTAAAATGGTTAATTCCAATAGATAATCCAACGCCAACAATTGGTCCCATTAATGGAGAAATCAGCATCGCTCCAATAATTACAGCAGTTGAGTTTACATTTAATCCTATCGAAGCAATCACAATTGACGCCCCTAACACCCAAACATTAACCCCTTTAAAATCAATGTCCTTTTTAATAGATTCTACTGAACCTTCATAATCAACACTTTCCCGAATATTTACAATACCTTTTAAATAAGCTAACAACAGAAAAAAAAGCCTTAAAAAACTGAATTTTAAGTCTTTTTTCAGCTCCTGATCTTCCGATTGGTCTTGCTCCAAATTTTCCTGCATCTTTATTTTTTGAAAAAGTATTTTACTAAATTAATATTTAAGCTCATATATTGGCTTGTATTTTATATTTTTACTTTTCATTTAGACCATAACCTATGAAAAATAAATTTGATTTACTAGACGAAAAGATTGCCGAAGCACAATTAGGTGGAGGAGAAAAGAGAATTGAATCACAACACAGTAAAGGTAAATTGACTGCT
>CAYRAD010000202.1:0-5370 GCA_964422135.1 uncultured Vicingus sp. | reverse complement strand
TAAAAATCAAAAGTCATTCGTTTTCCACGAAAATCTTCATCAATAGCACCCATGTTGTAAACTAAATGTCCGTTAACAAATGTTTGCATCACTTTCGATTTAAAGGTTTGCCCTTCCATTGGAGACCATCCACATTTATACAGAAGGTTTTCTTTTTCAACTGTCCAAGGATTATCTATATCTACAACTACTAAATCAGCAAAATAGCCTTCACGAATGTAACCTCTATCCACAATTTTAAAACAGTCAGTTACCGCATGGCTCATTTTTTCAGCTATTTTTTCCAAGCTAATTTTACCGTTGTGGTAATGCTCCAGCATCGCAACCAAAGCGTGTTGTACCATAGGTCCGCCAGAAGCAGCTTTAAAATAAGTTCTTAATTTCTCTTCAACAGTATGTGGAGCATGGTCGGTAGCAATCACATCAATTTTATCAGCTAAAACTCCCTGTAAAATGGCATCTCTATCGTTTGCTGTTTTTACAGCCGGGTTCCATTTGATAAAAGCACCTTTGGCCTCATAATCTTCTTCAGAAAACCACATGTGGTGAATACAAGCTTCTGCAGTAATTCTTTTTTCTTTTAAAGGAATGGTACTGCCTAGCAACCCAATTTCTCTTTCTGTAGATAAATGAAATAAGTGAAAACGAGTATTGTGCTTTTTTGCCATTTCAATTGCCATAGAAGAAGATAAATAACACGCTTCTTCACTTCTTATCTGAGGGTGACAAGAGATGGGAACATCTTCCCCATATTTTTCTTTAAAAATGGCTGAATTATTTCTGATGGTTGTTTCATCTTCGCAGTGGGCAGCTATCAGTAATTTGCATTTAGAAAAAAGTTCTTCCAGTGTATTATTATTATCTACCAACATATTTCCTGTAGAAGCTCCCATAAATACTTTCACACCACAAACAGTTTTAGGATCTGTTTTTAAAACTTCTTCAATATTATCATTAGAAACTCCCATATAAAAAGAGTAATTGGCTAATGAAGTTTTTTCGGCAATGTCATATTTATCTTGTAGTAATTCCTGAGTCAAAGTATTGGGAACAGAGTTGGGCATTTCCATAAAGGAAGTAGTACCTCCTGCAACAGCAGCAGTAGATTCGGTGTTGATGTTTGCTTTATGAGTTAAACCAGGTTCACGAAAATGTACCTGATCGTCAATAACTCCCGGTAAAATGTAATTATTATGGATGTCAATGATGTCGTGTTCTTCATCTCTATCAGAAAAATCATCTTCTGCTCTAAAGATTTTAGCAATTCGTTCACCTTGGATAAGAATATGTCCATAAAAAATTTCGCCTTCGTTTACAATGTTTGCGTTTTTTAAGAGTGTGCCCATAGTGCAAATATACTCAGAAACGTTACCCTGAATTTATTTCAGAGTCTATTTTTATGTGTAACTATTGAAATGAATTTAGTATTACAAAGAAGATTATCTTTCATACTTCTTAAACCAACTTTTAATTTTCATTTGAATAACTCCTAAAATGGCTTCTTTAAAAATACCTTTACTCATCTTAGAAGTGCCTTCCTGTCGGTCGGTAAAAATAATAGGAACCTCAACAATGTTAAAACCAAATTTAGCCGCTGTAAATTTCATTTCTATTTGAAAGGCATACCCTTTAAATTTAATAGCATCTAAGTCTATTGTTTCTAATACTTTTCGGGTATAACATTTAAATCCAGAAGTTGTATCTCTAATTTTCAAACCAGTTATCATTCTGACATAAGCTGAAGCATAATAAGACATTAATACTCTTCCCATTGGCCAGTTTACCACATTAACACCTGTAATATATCGTGAGCCAATTGCTAAATCAGTTTCTTCTTTAGCACAGGCATTATACAAGTTTATTAAGTCTTCGGGATTGTGAGAAAAATCGCAATCCATCTCAAAAATATATTGATAATCACGCTTTAGTGCCCATTTAAAGCCATGAATGTAGGCCGTTCCTAATCCTAACTTACCTTTTCTTTCTTCAAGATGAAGTTGATTAGGAAATTCTTTTTGCAATGTTTTTACAATATCAGCTGTTCCGTCAGGAGAGCCATCATCAACAATCAAAATATGAAATGCTTTTTCTAAAGAAAAAACTTTACGAACCATTTTTTCCAAGTTTTCCCTTTCGTTGTAGGTCGGTATGATAACAATGCTGTCTGACATTTCACATTAAAGTAAGTCTGTAAATATAATTAATAGATTTTAAGATTTAACTACCGTTTACAAAATTGTGTTAAATGATGTTAACGATTAAATTGCTAAAAAATTAGTGATTAGTTTTTTTCCATGTTCTGTAAGGATAGATTCTGGATGAAATTGAACACCATAAACATTGTAGTTTTTATGCTTTAACGACATTATTTGCCCATTTTCTTCTAATGAGGTAATTGTTAGCGTTTCGGGGAAATTTTCATTTGAAATCACCCAACTGTGATATCTTCCAACATTAAAAGATTTAGGAAGTCCTTTAAATAACAAGTCAGATTTGTCCAAAACAATAATTGGTGTGGAAACACCATGAAAAACCTGTTTTAAATTGATTAACTTCCCTCCAAAAACTTCTCCTATGGCTTGCATTCCCAAACAAACGCCTAATATTTTTTTTGTGGAAGCATATTTTTCAATCACTTCGTTTAAAATCCCAGCATCTCTGGGTAATCCCGGCCCTGGAGAAAGAATGATAGTGTTGTAGTTGTCCACTTCTTCCAAATTAATTTCATCATTCCGAAAAACATCAACTTCAAAATTTGGATTTGCTTCTACATAATGCACCAAGTTATAAGTGAAAGAATCGTAGTTGTCTAATATTAAAACCTTTTCCATAATATGCAAAGCACAAAATTATGACTAAAAATCAAGTAATAAATTTATAAAAAATAACTACATTCGTTTTTTTAAAAATCAACTATTATGTACGGAAAATTGCAAAAAGACCTTCAAGCTGAATTAAAGAACATTAAAGAAGCTGGATTATATAAAAATGAAAGAATTATCACTACTCCAATGGGAGCAGAAGTTAAAGTCTCTACTGGAGAAGATGTGATTATTATGTGTTCCAACAATTATTTAGGGTTGTCATCACATCCTAAAGTTATTGAAGGAGCAAAGAAAGCTTTGGACTCTCATGGATACGGGATGTCATCAGTACGATTTATTTGTGGAACCCAAGACATTCATAAAGAATTAGAAGCAAAAATTTCAAATTTTTTAGGAATGGATGACACCATTCTTTACGCGGCTGCTTTTGATGCCAACGGAGGGGTTTTTGAACCATTATTTGGAGAAAATGATGCTATTATTTCGGATGAGTTGAACCATGCATCAATAATAGATGGTGTTCGTTTATGTAAAGCACAACGTTATCGTTATAAAAATAGCGACATGGCAGATTTAGAAGAACAATTAAAAGCTGCTCAAGCTCAACGAAACAGAATAATTGTTACAGATGGTGTTTTTTCTATGGATGGTTATGTGGCAAAATTAGATCAAATTTGCGATTTAGCTGAAAAATATGATGCAATGGTTATGGTTGATGATTCTCACGCTTCTGGGTTTATTGGAAAAACAGGAAGAGGAACACATGAACATAACAATGTGATGGGAAGAGTAGATATCATTACTTCAACTTTAGGAAAAGCGTTAGGTGGTGCTATGGGTGGATTTACATCAGGGAAAAAAGAGATTATTGATATGCTGCGACAACGTTCAAGGCCTTACTTGTTTTCTAATTCCCTTTCCCCAGCAATAGTTGGTGCTGCGAATGAAGTTTTTGATTTATTGGCAAGTTCTACTGCTTTGAGAGATAAATTAGAGGCAAATGTTAATTATTTTAAAGAAGGCATTAAAAAGGTAGGCTTGGAAATTAGGGATGGAGATTCTGCTATTGTTCCAGTAATGTTGTACGATGCCAAATTAGCACAAGAATTTGCCAACAAATTATTAGAAGAAGGAATTTATGCAATAGGATTCTTCTATCCTGTAGTTCCTAAAGATTTAGCAAGAATTAGAGTTCAACTTTCTGCAGCTCATGAAACTACTCATTTAGACAAAGCCATTGCAGCCTTTGAGAAAGTGGGGAAAGAACTTGGAGTAATTAGTTAAGAAATACAATAATTAGTTTCTATATAGCTAAATATCCTTGTTTAATAAATTTCTCTTTTTCAACAAGTTTCAAAACCTTTTTATATATTTATACTTTTCAAATTATAAAATATGGCAAAGTATATTGTAATTATTCTCATTTCATTTCTTTGTAATCCGGCTGTTTTTGCTCAGGCGGTAACAGCTTCTCATGATATTCAATCTGGTAGCGAACCCAATGAATATACTATTAAAACTACTATAAACGGATTGATAGGAGTAGATATTGCGAGAATAAAATACCTGATAAATAACGACCATACATATAAGGCATCCCCTAATAATTCATTGTTTTCAGATAGAAATGAGAATTATATCAAATTTTATATTATGGCCATTCCTGAAAGTGGAATAATAAATGTTGAATTTGGTTTAATTGTGAGTGGCGATGGTGAATTTAAGTTTCCAGTTGAATTTCAGTATTCAAGAAATGAAGAAAAACAAACCCTAAATTTGCCGGATGTAGTTATTTCAGGTAGTCCGAGTATAGCATCTGTTGAACCCGTAGAGCCAACAACCCCAACTATTGAGGAAGAGCCTGTAGCTGAAGTAACCGAACCAACATTAGCTGAAACTGAAGAAAATCCTGTGGTTGAGGAAACACCGACAGCATCTCCTATTGTTGAAGAAGAGCCCATCGCAGAAGTAACCGAACCGGTATCTCCGGTTGTTGAGGAAGAACCTATTGAGGAAGTGCCAGAACCTGTACCATCTGTTGAGGAAGAAAATCCGGTGATTGAAGAAACGCCATCTACTCCTCCGGTTGTTGAAGAAGAACCTATTGAGGAAACCCCTGCACCTCCAATTATTGAAGAGGCTCCAGCTCCACCTGTTAACAATGAGGTTGGGACTAAATATACTGTCCAGCTTTTATCGCTGATGGAATTTTCTCAGACGAGATTAAATTTTTATTGTAAACAACATAATTTGTCACTAAGTAAAATAAAGAAAAATAAGAAAGGAGAATGGATGAAAATAACCTATGGTGAAGCAAATAGTAAGGAAGAAGCTTACCGGATTATAGAAAAATTGAAAAGAGACAACAAAATAAAGGATGCTTTTGTTGTTCCAATAAAATAAAAAAGTACTTAAAACGAATTATCTCCGAGGCAAAGTAAAACCTCAAGGAATTATATTATCATTAAAAAGCCGAAAGGAAATTTTCCTTTCGGCTTTTCTAAGAACTAAAGTAAAGGTGGCATAATTATTTCTGCCAGACGTG
>CAYRAD010000201.1:0-5388 GCA_964422135.1 uncultured Vicingus sp. | reverse complement strand
CATTTTGAGAGCTCGATGTATTCGTTTAAAGTGACTTTAACAGGAACAGATTTAAAGTATAATAATTCAGATAAAGCCATTTTCATTAACAAAATATCAACCATAGCAATACGTTCAACATCCCAATTTTTGGTTTTATCAGCAATTAATTTGGAGTTTTCTGTATCCTTTGCAATTGTTTTTAGTAGTAAATCTTTCACAAACTTAATATCATCTTCTTCATCTCTAAATAAAGGCAATATTTTATCGTAGGCATTCGATTTAGGTGTAAATTTCTTAATAGTTTTAAGAACCATGCTTAGAATAAAATCAATTTCTTCTAATCCCCAAAAAATGCTTTTGTCTTGTATAACAGAAAGAAGCAATTCAAAATCAGGTATTATTTTTTTATAAAAATCTACAACAAATTTCTGATCTTCTTCAAAAGATGAAGTTTTGGTTGAAGCATAGTTTTTATAGATGTTATGATTTTTTACAAAAGCATTCATTTTAATCATCAACTCTTGATCATTACTCCACGAAAGCTTTTTCGCTTTAATTCGTTCCTTTAGATTACTATTTTCTGCTAATAACTCAAAAACTTTGTTATCTATAAATTTTGTGTTTGGAAGAAGGTCTTCTTCTGTTGGGAGCATTTTATTTTTAGCCCCTTCCATTTTTAACTTAGATTGATGAAATAATTCTTGTCCTAACGATAATAACATCAAGTATAAATCGTACATTCTTTCTATACTTAAGAATAATTCACTTTCTACTTTCTTTAAATTTTTATCATCAGATTGATGATAAGCATATAAAGCCTGAAATACTTTAATTCTTAAATACCTTCTACTTAACATATTCCCTTATACTTTAACTAAAAATTATTTTGCTTGTTTAATTCTATCTTCCGCCATTTTATTAGCAATGGCATAAGTTGGAATATTGTTAATCCTAGAACCGTTAATTATTTCTGTTGTTGTATCGTATATCTGAGCAGCTTTCTCCATTGCCCATTCAGCTGTTTTCCCATCCACTTCAGCAAAACAATTTATAACTCCTCCCGCATTTATCATAAAATCAGGTGCATAAATAATACCTCTATCCATTACTTCTTTTCCGTGAATCTTTTCATCTTTTAACTGGTTGTTGGCAGAACCAGCAATGATAGAACATTTTAACCTGTTTAATGTGTCATTGTTTACTGTTGCTCCTAAAGCACATGGTGCATAAATATCTACATCTAAATCGTAAATTTCATCTAAACCAACTATTGTTGACCCATATTTTTCAGAAACTTCTTTTAAAGATGGTTCATAAATATCGGTTACAAATACTTTAGCTCCTTCATCAGTTAAATGTTTGATTAAATATTGACCAACATGACCAGCACCTTGAACAGCTACTTTTTTTCCTGATAACGAATCATTTCCAAATTGTGCTTTAACACATGCTTTCATCCCCATGTAAACTCCATAAGCTGTAACAGGTGATGGATCTCCACTTTTTCCGGGTAATCCTGCAACATAACTAGTTTCTTGATTAACCCACATCATATCTTGTGGAGAAATACCAACATCCTCAGCAGTAATATACTTTCCTGACAAAGAATTAACAAATTGACCAAACCTTCTAAACAGAGCTTCATTTTTATTGGTATGTGAATTTCCAATAATTACCGCTTTTCCTCCACCGAGATTTAAACCTGAAATTGAATTTTTATAAGTCATCCCTCTCGAAAGCCTTAGTACATCAGTTATTGCATCGGCTTCATTAGCATAATTCCACATTCTTGTTCCGCCTAAAGCAGGACCAAGAACTGTATTATGAACTGCAATAATCGCTTTTAATCCTGTTGCCCTATCCTGGCAAAAAAGTACTTGTTCGTGATCCATACTTTCCATTCTGGAAAGTACACCAGTTTTATCTTCCTGTACTTCTATAATTTCCAAAATCCCTGTCATTTCGATAGTTTTTTAATTTTAAATCCTGTAAACTATTAAAGATAATTACTTTTGCGTTTCAAAATTTCAATCCCTCATTTTTAAGAGGGAGCAAAGTTAATGTTTTTACTTAATTGTGCATTTTTATTTTGGTGATAAATTGATAAGCTCTTTTATCTTAATAATTACATGGTAGATTTAGTGGATGAAATCCTTAAAACACTTAAATAAATATTTATACAAATACAAATATCGTCTGATATTAGGGCTACTATTTGTATCCATTTCCAACATTTTTGCTTTATATCCTGCTCAAATCATAAGAGAGGCTTTTGATTTAGCAGATGCACAGTTAAATGGTATTCCATTACCAAACAACACCTTTTTATCATCTTATTTTGAAGGTTTATCATTTGGTAAAATAATTATGCTCTTTGGCGGAATTGTACTCACTCTTGCTATCTTAAAAGGAATCTTTACTTTTTTTACGAGACAAACCATTATCATCATGTCCAGATTAATTGAATATGATTTGAAAAATGAGATATTCCATCACTACCAGCAGTTAGATTCTACTTTTTATAAAGAAAATAATACCGGTGATATAATGAACCGAATTAGCGATGATGTGAGTAAAGTAAGAATGTACCTCGGACCGGGTATTATGTACACCATGAATCTTATTGTTTTGTTTGCATTGGTTGTACCCGTTATGTTTTCTATTAATGTTAGACTATCTATTTATTCATTAATTCCGCTACCTATATTATCAATAATAATCTACTATGTAAGTAATTTAATCAATAAACAAAGTGAAAAAGTACAATCACAATTATCTGACATCACCACTTTATCTCAAGAAACCTATTCAGGTATCAGAATCATTAAATCCTATGTTAAAGAGAAATTTTTCTTTTCCAAATTAGAACATGAAAATGAAAATTATCGACAATACTCCATGAATCTGGTTAAAACCAATGCTTTCTTTTTTCCGATTATGATGTTGCTGATTGGAATGAGTACCATTTTTACTATTTATATTGGTGGACAAGAATATATTCATGGGAATTTAGATGGTAAAGGAAACATTCTTGAATTTGTTATCTATATCAACATGTTAACCTGGCCGGTTACTGCAATCGGATGGGTAACATCAATAATACAAAGAGCTGCTGCATCTCAAACCCGTATCAACGAGTTTTTATCCACTCAACCAAAAATTGCTAACCCAAGTAATGATAAGCTTGAAGTTGATGGAAAAATAACTTTTAACAATGTTTCTTTTACTTATCCTGAATCGGGAATAAAGGCTTTGCTGCATATTTCTTTTGAGGTAAAAAAAGGAGAAACTTTAGCTATAATTGGTAGAACAGGCGCTGGAAAATCATCAATAATCAATTTACTTTTAAGAAATTATGATGTAGAAAGTGGAAGCGTATTAATAGATGATAAAAACATCCAATCCTTAAATTTAAATCTTTTAAGAGAAAATATTGGATTGGTACCACAGGATGTGTTTCTTTTCTCCGATACGATTGAAAATAATATTGCCTTTGGCTATAAAAATGAACTTCCAGATTACTCCATAATTGAAAAAGCTGCCAAAAATGCTGCTATATACAGTAGTATAATTGAATTTCCAAAAGGATTTAAAACCAGAGTTGGTGAACGAGGAATAACATTGTCCGGGGGGCAAAAACAGCGAATATCCATTGCCCGGGCAATCATAAAAAACCCGAAAATTTTAATCTTTGACGACTGTCTTTCTGCAGTAGATACGGAAACCGAAGATATTATTTTAAATAACCTAAAGGTGATAATGCAGGATAGAACATCTATTATTGTAAGTCATAGGGTTTCATCCGTCAAAAATGCTGACAAAATATTAGTGATTGAAAATGGAGAAATCATAGAAACAGGAACTCATTTAAGCTTATTAAAAGCTAAAGGAAGCTATTATGAAACCTATAAAATGCAGCTTCTGGAGACTGAAATAAATAAAAATGAATAATATTTTATCATTTATTTGAAATCTAAAGAATAAAATCTAAATTTGCAGCCCTTAATAATTTGGAAAAAATTGAGTTATGGACGCGATTAAATTTGTTGAAAATGATTTATCTCCATTAAGTGATTTACCATCATTTAAAGCAGGAGATACAATTACAGTATATTATAAAATTAAAGAAGGAAATAAAGAAAGAACTCAGCATTTTCAGGGAACTGTTTTACAAAGAAGAAGTTCTGGTGTTAACGAAACTTTTACCATTAGAAAAATGTCAGGTGGAGTTGGTGTTGAAAGAATTTTTCCATTAGCATCACCATTCATTGAAAAAATAGAAGTTAATAAACATGGCAATGTGAGAAGAGCAAGGATTTTCTACTTAAGAGAAAGAACCGGTAAATCCGCAAGAATTAAAGAACAAAAAATGACAAAAAAATAACTATTTTAACACAGAAAAATTTGATTTTAAAAGCCCGAAAAATTTTCGGGCTTTTTTTTGTTATTAAAAAAGTAACAATAAATCATGTCATACTTTAGATAAATATTAAAAATTAATCGACAAAAAATATATGTTTTTTAGGTAGATAATTAATAAATAAATAGAAAAAATGGGTAATTTTGAAGTCCTATCATTTACTTAAACTGGTTGTATGAGGCAATTAAAAATCACCAAATCTATTACAAATCGTGATAGTGCATCTTTAGACAAGTATTTACAGGAAATTGGAAGAGAAGATTTAATAACTGCAGAAGACGAAGTTGAATTAGCACAGAAAATTAGACAAGGCGACCAACGTGCTCTTGAAAAATTAGTTAAAGCTAATCTACGTTTTGTTGTTTCTGTATCCAAACAGTATCAAAATCAAGGACTTACATTGCCCGACTTAATTAATGAAGGTAATTTAGGGCTCATTAAAGCTGCTCAACGATTTGATGAAACTAGGGGATTTAAATTTATTTCTTATGCTGTATGGTGGATTCGTCAATCAATATTACAGGCAATTGCAGAACAAGCTAGAATAGTTAGACTACCTCTAAACCAGGTTGGATCTTTAAACAAAATCAACAAAACCTTTTCACGTTTAGAACAGGAATTTGAACGTGAACCATCTGCTGATGAAATTGCAGAGTGTTTAGAAATTGACAAATCTAAGGTAACTGAATCTCAAAAAATATCAGGTAGGCATGTATCTATGGATGCTCCTTTTAAAGACGGAGAAGATGGTACTTTATTGGATGTACTTTCAAACGGAAATTCTCCAAAAGCAGATATTAGTTTATTAAATGAATCATTACAAAGAGAAATTGACAGGTCTTTATCCACTTTAACAGATAGAGAAAGAGATGTTATTAAGCTATTTTTTGGTATCGCCATTCCACACCCACTTTCCTTAGAAGAAATAGGCGAAAAATTTGATTTGACAAGAGAACGTGTTCGACAAATTAAAGAGAAAGGCATTA
>CAYRAD010000200.1:0-5403 GCA_964422135.1 uncultured Vicingus sp. | reverse complement strand
TAATTTTAATCTCTAATAGCGACTCATCGTTTTATCAATCTGATTTTCAGTATAAGGAGTTTTTTATTGTGATTGATAATGAGGATAATCCCCCGTTAGAAAATGTAGAAATAGAAGCTTATCAGCTCAATAGGTATTTAATTGCTCATATAGAATCGGAAAAGATGTATAAATTAGTCTTTGGAAACGATAAAATTAAAAGCAGACCAAATTACGATATCAACCATTTTAAAGATAGGGTTGGGAATAACGTACAATTGTTAATTACTGGAAGTATAGAACCTATTCAGTACAAAAGAAAAAAGTTGGTAACTACTTCTACACTATGGATTTGGTTGTCAATTGGATGTGTAGCTTTATTACTCGGATACATGTCGTATAAAATGATTACAGAAATGGAGAAAAATGAAAAAGTGGATTAAAAAAACAGTGAAATATATTTTTAGAAGCTTACTGGCATTTATCTGCTTTATAGCTATTTATTTGTTATCTGCCTACGCGTGTAAATTTATAACAACCAATAATGATTATGTTGTACCAAAAAATGGAACAGAAGTATTCATAATTTCAAATGGAGTACATGCTGATATTTGTTTTCCTCTTGCAAATAAGGATACACTTTGGAGCAAATATTTTGATGTAAAAGCATTTTCTACCCTTAAAAATAAACCAAAGTATATTTCGTTCGGATGGGGAGATAAAGGTTTTTTTTTAGATACACCTACTTGGGCTGATTTAACAGTAAAAACAGCATTTAAAGCTTTGTTTGTCCCTTCTTCAGCAGCAATACATGTTAGTTATTTGGATTACGCCCCTCAAATCTCAGAAACAACAAAGTCTTTTATTATAGATAGGAAAGCTTTAAAAAAGATGGAGCAGTATATCATTTCTTATGTTCAGCTTAAAAATAATTCTCCAATTTTAATAGACTGTTGTCGTTATCCTAATGTACATGATAATTTTTATGAAGCAAAAGGAAAATATCATCTATTTAGAACTTGTAATGTATGGACTAATCAGGTTATAAAAGAAGCGGGAGTAAAAACATCCATATGGACTCCATTTGATTCATCCATATTATATCAATTTGAATAAGAAATGACAATAGTAAACAGATATTATAGAGGTTTTGTATTGATAGTTGTATTTATCATTACTGCAATTACTTTATACTTTATAGATCCTATTTCACAAGATTTAGCTTATCATAATTTTTCGGATTCTAGAATCTATTTCGGAATACCTCATTTTATGGATGTATTAAGTAACCTCCCTTTTATTATTATTGGAATTTTAGGGTGGAGGTTGTCTGTTAAATTTTATCGAAAAACAACAATGGTTAATTTTTTAATGGCTTTTATTTTATTCACAGGAGTTTGTTTTACAGGAATTGGTTCCGGATTTTATCATTTTGCACCGGATAATTTTACATTAATTTTCGATCGGTTGCCAATGACTCTGGTATTTACTTCTTTTTTCGCTACCATAATTTACGATTATGTAGATAGGAGAGTGGGAGCAGTTGCATTTTACAGTTTATTTATTGTAGGTATTTATAGTATTTTTTATTGGTATTACTCTGAAATTATTGGGCATGGTGATTTAAGGTTATATGCTTTTATTCAATTTTTTCCGGTAGTTGCTATCCCCTTAATATTAGTTTTTTATAACAACAATAATTTATATACTAAGCAGTTAATATTGGTATTTTTAGCATATGCTATTTCAAAATTAAGTGAATATTATGATATGGAGTTATTTGGTTTTTTTAAAGTAATTAGTGGACATACTATTAAACACTTATTTTCTGCTTTAGCTCTTTATTTCGTATATCAGATATATATCAATAAGTATCAAAAACTGAAGGGATGAAAAAAAGGATAATCATAACATTAATTACTTTATGCCTTTTACTAAGCACAATTGTGTTTGCTGTTACCAATCCGGTTATCGTAAATTCTAATGAATCAAATGCTATTCAGGTAGATACTTTAAGAATAAAAAATGATGTAAAGTCATTATGTACTACCACTTTACCTCGAAATGCACATAATTTAGCTTCATTAAATGAAGCTGCTTCATATATAGCTGATGAATGGTTAAAGCTTGGAATTGAAGTGGATACGCAAAAGTATATGGTTGATGGAAATGAATATAAAAACCTCATTTGTTCATTTGGATTGAAAGATGCTGAACGTATTATCATTGGAGCACATTACGATGTTTGCGAAGCACAACCCGGTGCAGATGATAACGCAAGTGGTACAGCCGGATTATTGGAATTGGCACGCTTGCTTAAAGAGCAACAGCCAACTTTAAAATACCGAATAGATTTAGTGGCTTTTACATTGGAAGAACCACCTTATTTCAGAACAGAAAATATGGGAAGTGCTATTCATGCAAAGTATTTATATGATAATAAAATACCTGTCAGGGCGATGATATGTCTGGAAATGATTGGCTATTATTCTGAGCTAAAAGGGTCGCAGGATTATCCCATTAGTTTGTTAAAATTGTTCTATCCTAACCGCGGGAATTACATTTCGGTAGTGAGTAAATTTGGTAATGGGAGTCTGACCAGAAAAGTGAAAAAAGGTATCAAAAGAGGTAGTCATATTGATGTAACTTCTATCAACGCACCAGCAAAAATTCAGGGAATAGATTTTTCCGACCATTTAAATTACTGGAAATACGATTATGAAGCAGTTATGATTACCAATACTGCCTTTTATCGAAATAAAAATTACCACAAACCTTCTGATTTACCGGAAACTTTAGACTACAGCAAGATGGCTGAGGTGATTAAAGGAGTTTATTATACAGTTGTTAATATGAAATAATATCAGAATTACCCCAATGAATGAATGTTCACTCAATTATCTTAAGTTTACAGGTACTAATTAAAATTCATAAGGGCTTTTTAGTGTAGGATGACTTAATTCTTTAAGGTAGGGTTTAATGACCATGGGGTTGTTGTTAAATTACGAAAGCTTAGTATAATATTTATTTCTTAAAACTGAAAATAAATAAAAGCCTGAAACTTTGATGACATGGCTTGATAAACTCCAAATATTGTAATTACAGCAATAAGGATTTTAACAATTATGGGTAGTTGAATGAAAGCACTGGTGTACCAGTTTTTAAAAGAGCTTGGAAGCCAGTGAACAACAAAACCGATAAGCATCATTATAAAAACATTACTGTACGAATACAGTACATTCGGAATTAATTGAGGGCTAAAATTTGTACTAATTTGTTTTAGAATTTGTCCTGTAGATTCCATGTTTTCTGCCCTGAACCATATACGGGTAAATGTAATAAAGTTAAAAGTGATAAATATTTTGAGAGCTACAACTAAAATATTATTGAACTTTTCGTAAGGACTAATTTTTCTCCAAAGCTTATAAACTACAATGCCAAATCCGTTTAATCCGCCCCAAATTACAAATTGCCAGCTTGCTCCATGCCATAAACCACCAAGTAGCATGGTTATTAAAAGATTAATATTGGTAACTAGCCATGACCTGAATTTTTTTATCCAGATGGCCAAGAAAGTACATAAAAGAATTGCCCAGATAAACCCATAGAGCACTAGTACCTTACCTGAAAGTAACACTATAAAAGCGATAATAAAAATCAAAGCAATCCATGTACCTATACTTCCACCACGGTTTCCTCCCAATGGAATGTACAGGTAATCTTTTAACCATGAAGAAAGACTAATGTGCCAACGTTTCCAAAATTCACCCACATTTCTAGCTTTATAAGGTGAGTTAAAATTGGTGGGTAAGGTAAAACCCATCAATAAAGCCACGCCAATAGCAATGTCGGTATAACCTGAAAAATCAGCATAAACCTGTAAAGAATAACCATACAATGCCATAAGATTCTCAAAACCGGTAAACATCATTGGGTTATCAAAAATACGGTCGATAAAATTAACTGCAATGTAATCACCAATGATTACTTTTTTAGTTAATCCTTTTAATATCCAAAACAAAGCCAGTCCGAAATTGTATTGTGTAAGGTTGTATGGCTTATATAATTGTGGAATAAAATCTGCAGCCCTTACAATAGGCCCGGCCACCAGTTGAGGAAAGAAAGAAACATAAAATCCGAAATCAAGAATATTTCTTACAGGTTTAATTTCTTCACGGTAAACATCTATCGCATAACTAATAGTTTGGAAGGTATAGAAGGAGATTCCAACGGGTAATAAAATCTTATTTACAGAAAAATGACTGCCTACCGTTTCGTTAGTCCATTGGGCAAAATGATTAAAAACTTCATAATTGGTATGGAACATTTCATTAAAAGAATCGGTAAAGAAGTAAGCATATTTAAAATAACTGAGTACAAACAGATTTATGATAACACTCAAAGCCACAAAAAGTCTTTTACATAACTTCTTTTTGGAAGAATAAATAAGCAACCCGATGATATAGTCCGATAGAGTGGAAAATAGTAAAATACTGACGAATAGTCCGCTGGTTTTATAATAGAAAAATAAGCTGACGATAAATAAATAAGCGTTTCGTAATCCTCTTTTTTTGTGGATGATAGAGTAGAAAAGCAGAACAACAGCAAAAAATCCCCAAAAGAAAAAATGGGTAAAGATCATCGGTTCACCTTCGTTGTATATAAAAAGGTGTTTCAGATTTTCCGAACTGAAAAACCAGTTGAACCATTGTGCTATGTTAGTTATTTCGTTCAAATTTTAAAGTTGATAGTTCTGTTAAGTTATTTAATACATAATCTGCAATTGCAAATCGTTTGTCATTCCGGTTTTCTTCGTCAGGAATGGCAATTACTTTCATTAATGCCGCTTTAGCTGCCAAAACACCATGAAATGAGTCTTCAATTACTAAACAATTAGTGGGATTAACATTCAGCTGTTCGGCTGTTTTTAAAAATATTTCGGGATGAGGTTTTCCAAAGTTTAGATGTTCTGCCGAATTAATAACGTCAAATTTATTTTCAAAATTTAATTTGTTTAATACGGTTTCAATAAGAGCGTTGGCTGAAGATGAAGCTAATGCAATTTTAAAACCTTTTGATTTAAAATGTTCGATGGATTCGATAACGCCTTCCATTGCGATTCCTTTTTCAGAAATTAATTCGGTGACTTTTTGCAATAAAGCAACTTCCACTTCTTTTATGGTTTGGCCTTCCCAGGGAGTTTGGGTATACCAATATTCCACTACTTCATATAACCGCATACCTTGAGTTATCCTACACTTCTCTTCAGTAAAATCTAATCCCACACTGTTAAATGTAACAATTATCGATTCTCTCCAAAGTGGTTCGGAGTTAATGATTACCCCATCCATATCATATATAACAGCTTGGATCAATTTATTCTTTAACGATTAATTGTTTTTTCAAGTGCTCATCGTACTCTTT
>CAYRAD010000199.1:0-5433 GCA_964422135.1 uncultured Vicingus sp. | reverse complement strand
TTACTTTCTCACTCAATTGGTGTCCAATACCTGCTTTTGGATTAAAGAAAACAAAGTTGGTATCTACTAAAATGTCTGTTAAATTGTTATCAATTCCATCAGCAGTATAATCGATGGTTCTTGCTTGTAAATCGACATAAATATTCGTTTTCTTCCCCAATAAATAATTAAACTTTAAGTAGGAATTGAAATCTTTTTTTAAACCATTGTTGTCATAATATCGGTCTCTAATGTCTGTTCCATTAGCGTATTGTGCCCAAATAATTTCTCCAAAATGATCGCCATTGTATATGTTGTAAGCACCTCCAAAAGTGACATTTACTTTCCTATCTTTAAAATTTAAATTATAAGTTGCTCCATAAAAATCATTGCTTAGCCACCTTCTTCTAATGAAATCTGATGTAGTGATGGTGTCATTTCCAATTATTAAATCATCCAACCCGTAACTTGCAAAATCATCTTGCTTTCTGAACTGCTCATAATAACCTCTACCGTAAGTATAATGCAGAGCAAAAGTTGCATTTAATTTATCGTTAAACTGATTAGAAAAATGCAATTGAGCATGGTCTTGAGCATAATTATCTGTTTCATTATCATACTCATAATAGTTATACGTTCTCCCACTGTTTAATAAATTATAAGTTTGGGCAGAATCTAACCAATTGTTGGCTGCGTGAGTTTCCATATCTTCTTTATTCCCAGTAATTCTACTTTCTGGAGTTCCCCACCAAGATTGGTAAGTTTTTTCTTTTCCTGCAAAATACACAGCTTTTATTACTGTTTTCTTCCCGTAATAACCTCCAGAAAAATAATAGCTTTTTAAGTCAGAACTAGCTCTATCAATGTAACCATCAGATGCGATATAAGAAGCTCTTCCATCAAAAGCCCATTTGTTATTTAACAAACCTGTTCCCATTTTTGCAGTATATTTTTGGGTATTAAAACATCCATGCGAAACTGACATTTCTCCATAAGCCTTTTCTTTTAATGTTGCTGTTTGCAAATTAACAGAACCTCCAAAAGCACCTGCACCATTGGTAGAAGTTCCAACCCCTCTTTGTATCTGAATGTTTTCGGTTGAAGAAACAAAATCAGGCATATTAACCCAATAAACCCCTTGCGATTCAGCATCGTTTAACGGTATTCCATTTACGGTTACATTAATTCTCGTGGCATCAGAACCTCTCAAACGAAAACCTGTATAACCCACTCCAGCCCCTGCATCGCTGGTAGAAACCATCGAAACGGAATTTTGAAGTAAAATAGGAATGTCTTTTCCAAGATTACTTTTTTCTAAATCTTCATGGGTAATATTGGTGTAAGCAAATGGATTGTTTTCTTCTACCCGAGTTCCTGCAACAATAAATTCATCTAACAGTTGTTCGGATTTTTTTAATTGTATATCTAAGGTTTCATCTTTGTTTAATCCCTTAATAGTAAGTTGTTGTTTTTGATATCCAACAAAACTCACTTCAATTTCATAATCTCCTGCAGCCAAATTCTTTAATTGGTAAACACCATTGTTATCCGAAAAAACTCCTTTAAAAGTTTTGGCAATTCTTACCGTTGCTCCAGGAACAGGATTTGACAAGGAATCTTTAATCGTTCCAGAAATTGAAAATTGTGCCATACAATTGACCGATAAGCCAGCTGCTAGCGTCAAAAAAAATAATTTTTTCATTATTTTAAAATTTTTGACGAACGATGTGGGGTAACACATTCGTTATGTTATTATTAATAAATTTATTTTCCCTACGCCAGCATTACCTGGATCAGGTTTATTTTTATCTACTAAAGCAGATAAAAAATGGGTATAATCTCAGCCTGTAAAGTAAGGCACCCCTATGAGATGCGACAAAAGTATAAAAATCATTGTTAATTCGAGTGATTTTATGAAATAAAATTGTATCGAGAATCAGTGATTTTTTCTCAAAATTGTTCTCGATACAAAATTCTATAAGAATTTTACTCGAATTGACATTTTGAGAGAATTTCTTCACATTTTTTTAATCGAGTAGCTATATCGCCAGAAATAATGTGATAAGTCAATTGGTATTTTTCTAATAATAATTTGTACTCCTCAAAAAGCCGAAGTCGGTCACTTAAATTTGGATGTTCTCTTAATGGGTCGGGTTGCCATTCGATATCAGAAGCACACAAGAGATAGATTTTATTTGTTGCGTTTTTTAAATGGTCCTTAATCCAATCAATTTCTAAGTTGTATCTTTCTTTTATCCAGATGAAAAAAACGGTTAAGTCAGTATCTAAAAAAATTAGTCCTTTGTTATTTTTTATTGCTTCTTGTTCTTGCCGAAGCTGTTCTTTTGCCATCAATAAAACATCATCTAAACTGTACTCCCTAGTTAAGTTTTCTAAATATTCCCTAGCATATTCTTTCACCCAAATTGTTTGATATTGTTTAGCTAATAGACTTGCTAAAGTAGTTTTCCCAGCAGATTCTGGACCAGTTATGACAAATTTTCTAGCAAGCGTGTCACCCTGAGCCTGTCGAAGGGTTCTCTTTGGGTTGTCGAAGGACTGTCGAATGATAGAATTCTTCGATAATTCAATTAATGCATCATAAGCTTCATTAATCAACGCTTCTTTTTGCTTTCTTGACCAACCTTTAATTTGTTTCTCTTTAAGAATCGCTTGGTTTATGTCGTTATAAGATTCATACCAAACTATTTTTAGTGGTCGTCTATTAAAAACATAAGATTTTGGATCTTCTCCACTTTGATGTTCCGCAAATCTTTTTTCTAAATTATTTGTAACACCTGTGTAATAAGAATTATCAGCACATTTTAGAATATATACATAGTAATAGTTCATATGGAAATGTAAAGATATGATAGTTTTTTTCCTTCGACAGGCTCAGGATGATAAAAGGATAATTCGTTAAATTTTTACAACCTCCAATTTTTTCCATTCCAAATAACCATAAATAGCAATAATTGAATAGGCTAACATCAACAACGAATAAACTTCTAACCCTCTACTAAAATACAGATAAGTAGTAACAGCATCTATCACTATCCAATAAATCCAGTTTTCTATCCATTTTTTGGTGGTTAAATAAGTGGCAATAAAGCTAAAAATGGTAGTAAAAGAATCTGTTAAAGGTTTTTTGGCTCCACTAAAAAAGTAAATCATACTATAATAAAACAGGAAGGTAATTCCTGTCCCGCCTATGATAATAAAAAGATGAGTTTTTATGCCTCTCTGATAAACTTGATGAGTATCCTTTTGGTTTTTCCAATTGTACCAGCCATAAATTCCTGCGAACGTATAAAACAAATACAACACAGATTCTGCATAGAGTTTCGCATAAAAGACAAAAAGAAAAATGCTGAGCACAGAACCTAAAATGCCAAAAATCCAACAAGAGATTTTATTTTTAGCTGCTAGAATAACATAGATGATTCCTAGTAATACTGCTACAATTTCAAGTATTAATTCAAAATGGTTAAATAGCCAATTCACCATTTAACACTTTCATTACGAATATCATTTTCCCGTATTTTTCAAATGAAGCTTTTATTTCTTTTTGAAGAATCCCAAAAACCTCATCATAATCGCCAACAATTTGTGTGCTGGTTGCATTGGTTTTTACAGTAATGTTCTTATTCAAATTTAACCTAGCAATAAAATCTTTTATTGGTGGTTCGTAATCTGCATTTAAAGGATAATTGCTAATTTCTATGGTTGTTTTCATTGTTTGTATATTAAAAAAATCCCACTAAAATTAGCGGGATTTTTAATGAAATTTATATTCTACACTAACAATCCCAGCACTTCATTTAAAGTCATGCTAGGATTCATTGCTTTAGTAGTTAATTCCTCGCTTTGTTTGTAATAACCTCCAATATCTTGTGGAGAACCTTGTGCAGCAATTAATTCAGCAGCGATTTTTGTTTCTTGCTCTGCTAATTCTTTCGCTAAACCAGCAAACTCTTCATTTAATGCCATGTTTTCGGTTTGAGCAGCTAATGCTTGTGCCCAATACATCGCTAAGTAAAAATGAGAACCTCTGTTGTCTAGTTCATTTACTTTCCGTGATGGAGATTTCCCATTGTCTAATAATTTATTTGTGGCAGTATCTAAAGTGTCAGCTAAAATCTGGGCTTTTTTGTTTCCTGTTGTATCAGCAATATGTTCTAACGAAACACCTAAAGCTAAAAATTCACCTAAAGAGTCCCAGCGCAAATGACCTTCCGCTAAAAATTGTTGAATGTGTTTTGGGGCAGAACCTCCAGCACCAGTTTCAAACATTCCTCCACCAGCCATTAACGGCACAATAGACAACATTTTTGCTGATGTTCCTACTTCTAAAATTGGAAATAAATCGGTTAAGAAATCACGCAACACATTTCCTGTTACAGAAATCGTATCTTCTCCTTTAATTATTCTTTCCATTGAAAACTCAGTCGCTTCTATTGGATTCATAATGCGAATATCTAACCCAGTGGTATCAGAATTTGGCAAATACTGATTTACTTTTTTAATCATTTCTCTATCATGTGCTCTGTTTTCATCTAACCAAAATATAGCTGGAACACCAGTTGCTCTAGCTCGTCTAACTGCTAATTTAATCCAATCTTGTATTGGAGCATCTTTGGCTTGGCAACCTCTAAAAATATCTCCAGCTTCTACATCTTGTTCTAGTAAAACAGTTCCATCTTCAGTTACAATTTGCACTTTTCCTGCATTTTCTAATTGAAAAGTTTTATCGTGAGAACCATACTCTTCAGCTTTTTGTGCCATTAAACCAACATTAGAAACAGAACCCATTGTTGT
This sequence comes from uncultured Vicingus sp., assembly GCA_964422135.1. Taxonomy (GTDB): domain Bacteria; phylum Bacteroidota; class Bacteroidia; order Flavobacteriales_E; family Vicingaceae. Next base: position 636 of record CAYRAD010000199.1, on the reverse strand, counting down.
TGGATCAAATGCACCATGTTTTTTACAAAAATCAACAGTTGCTTGGTAAACTCCAGCATAAGCTCTATCAGGAATAATAATTTTAGTGTCTTGTTGTTGCCCAGCTGCGTTCCACATTTGTCCTGAAGTACGAATCATAGCAGGAATGGAAGCATCAATAATCACATCACTTGGCACTTGTAAATTGGTAATTCCTTTATCAGAATTTACCATGGCTACAGCGGCACTTGTTTTGTAAACTTCATCTATCGCAGCTTTCACTTCTGCTTCTTTTGGATGACCAGCAATTTTGGTATAAACATCTCCTAAACCATTGTTGGGATTTATTCCTAATTCGGCAAATAAATCAGCATATTTTTCGAAAACAGTTTTATAATAAACTGACACAAAAGCACCAAACATAATTGGATCCGAAACTTTCATCATGGTTGCTTTTAAGTGCACAGAAAAAAGAACTCCTTTAGCTTTTGCATCTTCTATTTGTTCAGCAACAAATTGTTTTAATTTAGCTAAACTTAATACAGAAGCATCAATAATTTCTCCTTTTAATAAGGGAGCACTAACTTTTAAGATTTTTGAACTTCCATCTTCTCCAATAAATTGAATGGTATAATTAGTTGCATTTTCACCATAGCA
>CAYRAD010000198.1:0-5449 GCA_964422135.1 uncultured Vicingus sp. | reverse complement strand
ATACCTAAAGGATGGGTAACTAAAATAGAATATTTAACAATTAGTTATGCTGCTCAGTAAAAAACAAATTAAAGATATACAACAAGATAAAGTAACTTTTATTCGAAACTTTACTACTCTTAATAAAGTATATGATTTTAATTATATCTCTGTTGTAGCTGATGAATATGTAGGCGATGAAAATGGTATACAAATTTATTCACGAGGAGATCATTCATTTGAAAAAGTATGGGGAGTTAAACATTTACACAATGTTGATTATGATTTGTTTTCTTATTATGATTTTTTAAAAAAAATGTTTAGTTTTAATGAAGATCCTCGAAGCGGTGTAGATTTATTTTTTTCTTTTGCTACATGTGTAGGACCTCCACACATAGATGAAGAATGTATATTTCTTTTAGGTTTAAAAGGAAGCACTATTTATAAAGATTATTTAAATCGCAGAGATTACATTGTAGAAAAAGGTGACTTGTTATTTATTCCAGGGGGAATTAGACATAAAGCTATTGCTTGTTCTCCTCGCATTATTGCTTCAATAGGATTTTTTGGTGACAGAAAAAAATAAAAATATCTTATCAGTTGATTGCGATTTTGTTAAAGATTCTAGATCTTTAGTAGAATTAATTAAATTTGTTTTACAATATATAGATAAGATAGAAGATACTCACATTGTAATATCTCAAAAACATGTAGACATATATTATATTCTAGAACCTTTATTAAAAAATAAAAAAACTATAGATGTAGTTTCTATTGATCATCACCATGATTTAACTTATCCAAACTTTCCTATTGATAAAGGATTAGCTTCTAGCAATTGGCTTGGATATTATTTAATGAAACCTAATTTTATTGATAATGCATATTGGTTATCTAATTATACATCAGATCCCGATGCAGGAGTTAAATGTGAAGATTGGATAACCATTACTAAAACATTTGACGATATTGCTTTTGATTCATTTGATTATTTATTTATTTGTGAATCTCCTTCTTATGCTACTAATGAATTTTCTTTGTGTGCTTACAGAATATTAATAGAAATTATAACAAGATTAAAAAATAAAGATAAATTTTTCTTTATGAAACCTACTTTACTTAATCATAAATATGCCTTTATTAACTAGTCCCGATAGTAAAAAAATTTTTTTTATTCACATACCCAGAACAGCAGGGCGTGCTTTGTCTGAATGGTTTGTGCAGAATAATTTTAATATTGAACATTATGATTGGAATCATTTGATTAATGATAATCCTGTAGGACATCTTTGTTATCCTGATTACAATCTTCTTCCAGGAGTAAAAGATGTTTTTAAATTTGCAGTAGTGCGAGATCCTTTAGATAGATTTACTTCTATGTGTCGCATTGTAGATTATGATTTTAATAAAATAAAAACTAAAGAAGACTTTAAAAATGCTATTGAAGATTTAAAAAAACAGACCAAAGGAATGAATTGGTTTACTCCTCAACATTATTTTATTGATAAAAAAACAGTATGGTGGAAATTAGAAGCTAAGTTTGAAAGAGTATTTGTAGAGTGGTTAGCTCTTCCTTCATATGGAAATGTTAAGTTAGAGGGAAAAATAGGAGATTATCCTAAGGAAGATTATGATAGTAAGCCTCTTCCTTTACTTTCTCTAGAAGTAAAAAAGTTAGTTAAAGAATATTATAAAGAAGATTATGAAAGGTTTAATTATGCAATACAATAAAGCTACTAGATTTGTACAATATGTAGATAATTTTTTAGATGAAAAAACTTTAAAATCTCTTCAAGATAATTTTTTACAATTAGAGTATACTCCACGAGTAAATGAAGATGGGTTGTATGGAAATAGACATCGTTTCGACACACAGAAAATGAAAAAAGATCCTTTATTAGATCGTATAAAAGAATTTTTTTTTCCTTATTATGATTTAGAACCAACAGAAATTGCAGCACACTTAAGACATAATAGTAGCAAACCTATGGTACATACAGATCATAAAACTGATTGTAATTTTTTATTATTTGTTAAAGGTAAACCTTTATTAAATAATGGTACAGGTTTTTTTACTGACACTGGTCAACTTTCTTCTCATGTAGGGTTTGTAGAAAATAGAGCTATATTTTTTAATGGCGCTAAAATAGCTCACACAGATCTTCAATCTTTTGGTGATAGCTCTCCTCGATATACATTAAATATTTTTTATAAAAAAGCTCAACCTAAAGCTGCGGGGTTTTAATGAATAATTTATTAGACTATATAAAAGTTTACAGAAAAATTTTAGACACAGAAACCTGTAATAAAATTATACAAGAAAAAGATTTAAAATTTTTTCCAGCTACTACTCAAGGAAGAGTAGTTTCTCATCGACAATGTTTAATTAAAAAACTTAATCCTGAATTTGAATCAATAATTAAATTTAAAGTTATTGAAATAACTAATAGATACATGAAAGATTATCCTCATTTAATTACTGGGTTTGAAAATAAAGATACGGGTTATGATCATTTATTATATATGTCTTCTCATGAAGGAGAATATAAAGAACATGTTGATAATACTTTAAGTCATAAAAGAATATTAAGTTGTTCTATTCTTTTAAATAATACTTATGAGGGAGGAGAGTTTTCTTTTTTTGATAACGAATATACTATTCCTTCTCAACAAGGAATGGCTATTGTTTTTCCTAGTAACTTTATGTTTCCTCATGCTGTAAAAAAAATTATTTCTGGTGATAGGCACGCCATTATAACTTGGATGTATTAATGAATAATATTTTTGTAGGAACACCATGTTATGGAGGAATGATTTCTGTAAATTATTTTGAAAGTTGTTTACGTTTAATGTCAGAATGTGCAGTTAATAATGTAGGATTACAATTTGGTACAATTGGAAATGAGTCATTAGTAACAAGAGCTCGGAATACTTTAGTGCAATTATTTATGGATGATAAACAATACACTCATTTATTATTTATAGATGCTGATATAGGTTTTAATGAAAAATCTGTAATGCGTATGTTAGAATTAGATCAAGAAGTAGTTACGGGAGTTTATCCAAGAAAAACTATTGATTGGACAAAAGTTATAAGAAAGGTCAAAGAAAATCCTAATATAAAAGAAAATGAATTATTAGCTTCTTCTTTACAATATAATCTTAATGTAAAAAATCCTAATCATGTGGAAGTTAAAAAGGGGTTTATAGAGGTATTAGATGGGGCTACAGGATTTATGTTAATCAAAAGATCTGTTTTTGAAAAAATGGCAAAGGCTTATCCTAGACTTAAATTTAAATCAGATCAGTCTTTAAATGAACCTCACGATAAAACATTTGATTATCATGATAATTCTAAATGGAATTATACTTTTTTTGATACAACCATAGAGCCTAAAACAAGAAGATACTTGTCAGAAGACTATGCTTTCTGTAGATTATGGCAGAAAATTGGTGGCACCGTATATGCTGACATTGTTAGTGGACTGACGCACTATGGGACTTATGCCTTTAAAGGTAATGTAGGTACTCAATTCTTGCCACCAAAGAAGAAATAATTTAGTATATAATCTTATGCAATTAACCGATTTAAAGTTTAGACCTGGAGTAGATAAACAAGATTCACCTTATGCAGCAGGTGATGATAGAAAATATGTTGATTCACAATTAGTACGTTTTCATTATGGAAAACCAGAACGTTGGAAAGGGTGGACTTATCTTCCTAATCCTAACGAAACTGTTATTGGCGTAGTTCGTGATACACATTCATGGGTTACATTAGATGGTAATAGATACCTTGCTATAGGTACAGATAGAAAATTATATATATTAGAGGGCAGCGCTCTTTATGATATTACCCCTATTCGTGAAACAGCTAGTCTATCAAATCCTTTTACAACGGTAAGTGGTAGTCCAATTGTAACCGTAGCCGATGCTGCTCACGGAGCAGACTTAGGTGACTTTGTTACTTTTGATGATGGTAGTGCTAATAATGTATTAGATGGAATAGAACTTAATAACGAATTTGAAATTACAGAAATAGTAGATACTGATAATTATAAGATTACTTATTCTTCAAATGCTTCAGGGGCAACAGCCGGGGGTGGTGGATCAGTTACAGCAACCTACCAAATTAACACGGGACCAGCTACATCAACATATGGATATGGTTGGGGTATTTTAACTTGGGGACTAAGTACATGGGGAACAGCTCGTGCTTCCTCTGATGTAACTATTACTGCTCGTAATTGGTCTTTAGATAATTTTGGAGAAGATCTTATTGCTACTGTTTTAGATGGTGGTACTTATCAATGGGATAAAAGTAATGGAGTAAGTACAAGGGCCGTGAGCCTTGGTGCAACAGCACCTGTTGCTTCTCGTTTTTCTTTAGTCTCTTCTGACACTCGACATTTATTTTTATTTGGAACATGCACTACGGTTGCAGATGCAGCTACACAAGATGATTTATTTTTTAGATTTGCTGATCGTGAAAGTTTAACAGTGTTTGCACCTACAGCAGAAAATGAAGCAGGTTCGCTTCGTATTGCTGATGGTTCACGTATTATAGGCGCTGTTAGATCAACTGGTCAGATACTAGTTTGGACTGATCAATCGCTACATGGTATTCAATTTGTTGGAACACCATTTACATTTGGTCAACGACAGCTTGGGGCTAACTGTGGATTGATAGCACAGCATGCAGCTATTGATGTAAATGGTAAAGCATTTTGGATGGGTGATGATGCATTTTATATGTATGATGGGGTTGTTAAAAAAATGGCTTGTTCAGTTCAAGATTATGTTTATGACGATTTAAGTTATACTAATAAAAATGATATAGCTTGCGGGGTTAATCCTGAGTTTAATGAAATACTTTGGTATTATCCTTCAGCGAATGCTACACAAATAGATAGAGTAGTAGTCTACAATTATCTTGAAAATACTTGGTACACTTCAACTTTAGGACGAACTAGTTATCTTGCTAATTATACTTTTGAAAATCCTATTTCTTCTGAATACAATGCTTCTTTGGTAGCTAACGCTACAACAAGCACAGGAGTTAGTAATACACCATTTGGTGTAACAGCAGGAGCTTCTTATTTATACAATCAAGAGACTGGTAATAACCAAGCGGATGGAACTGCTATTAGTGCTTCTCTTACTACAGGATCAATTGAAATTGGTGATGGTGATCAATTTATGTCGGTTAGTAAATTTGTTCCAGACTTTACTTCTTTAGCTAATGACTTAACTGTTACTTTAACTTTAGAAGATTATCCTCAATCCACAACTAGTCAAACAACAACAGGAACTGTAAGTAGCACAACAGACAAAATTAATATAAGAGGACGAGGAAGATCAGTGAAATTAAATTTTGCAACTAATACAGTAGATGATACTAACTGGAGACTTGGATCAATGAAATTACAACTTAGACCAGATGGAAGAAGATAATGGCTAAAATAACAAT
>CAYRAD010000197.1:2141-5461 GCA_964422135.1 uncultured Vicingus sp. | reverse complement strand
CGATATACTATGTCAAAAGTTAAAAACGTTCTGATGTTACCCAAATGCACATCATTATATACAGTGGGACCACATGTATATAATCCAACAAATGGTGGGTTGATTGGCTCAAAAATTTCTTTCTTTTTACTTAAGCTATTATAAATATATAGGGTACGATGTTTAGACATTCTATTTATTCAAATTAATTTGTAAAAATAGTTTATTAATTAGAAAGAAATAAAAAAACCCAATTTTGAATTTGCAAAATTGGGTTTTTTTATAAATCTTAAACTATTATTCTTTTGGAAGAGGGGCATCTCCAATGTACTTTCCTTTTTTGTACTTTTCAATGCTCATTAATATTCCATTTTCATCATATTTATACCATAAACCATCCATTAACCTATAATTCTTGAAAAAACCATCTTTAGATATTTGCTTGTTCATATTATAGATTTTATGTGTTCCATTTCCACTAAATGTTTCAATCTGATTGGCTTTTTCTGTTTCTTCAACTTTAACAATTTTTACCACTCCTTCATCTTTAACTTCAGGGGTTTTAGATTCATATATTTTTGTGTTTTCAACATCCAATTTCCCATCAATAAATGCTTTTTCAGCCTTTACAGACCCATCAGGGTTATATTCAACTACTTTTTCTTCTTTTCCTTCTTTTATATCGGCTTCAATCATTAAAGTGCCATCTTCGTAAAAGTATTTTTGTTTTCCATCTCTTTTCCCTGTTTCATTAAAAGCAAACTCTTGGGCTACCTGTCCATTAGAATGATATCGCTTAAAGTTGTTGGTGTTACGATTGTTTTTCCAATTACCTTCTTCTTCAATCTGACCATTTTCGTAATAGGTCTTATAAGCTCCATTGGGTCGGCTATTCACATATTCTATTTCACTTTTTGTTTTACCTGAAGGAAAGAAGAATGTCCATAGTCCTTGTTTGCGGCTATTTTTATAATTACCTTGTTCAACAACCTGATCTGGTTCATATTTTGGCAATTTTTTCATTCTTCCGAATATTTTCCAAAAACCCTGTTTGAGATTATTTCCATCAATATAATTGATAGTGTCACCCTGATAAACCTCATAAGTTGGAAGACTTTGACCCACACTAATACTGCAGATAAAAATCGGTATAAATAGGTATAATATTTTTTTCATTCTGCTCATGACTTTATTTCAAGGATTAAATATAAACTAATTTATTATAACATTAAAACAAAATTAGATTAAACACGCTATTACCTTGATTAAACTGCTTGTGTAATCGATTAGTAAAATTGTACGTAATTAATAATTATTTGTTTCAATTTTTTATTTTTATTGAGGCAACAATTGTTCCAAATTTTCCAACATTATTTGAGTCAGTTTATTTAAATCAAATTTAGGTGACCAATTCCAATCCCTTTTTGCACTTGAATCATCAATTGTTTGAGGCCATGATTCTGCAATGTTCTGCCTAAAATCAGGTTGGTAGGTTATTTTAAAATCAGGTATAATTTTTTCTATTTCTGCTGCTATTTCTTTTGGTGAGAAACTGGTTCCGGAAATATTATAGCTGGATCTTATTTTTATCAAATGATTCTCGGCTTTCATAATTTCTATTGTTGATCGAATAGCATCAGACATATACATCATAGGAAGTGTTGCGTTCTCATCTAAAAAACACTCGTATTTTTTGGTTAAAATAGCCTGATAAAATATGTCAACAGCATAATCTGTTGTTCCTCCACCTGGTTTCGATTTGTACCCAATGATTCCAGGATAACGAATACTTCTTACATCTATTCCATATCTTTTATTATAATATTCACACCATCGTTCACCGGCAAGTTTGCTTATTCCATAAACTGTACTTGGTTCCATAACCGTATATTGCGGAGTATTGTTTTTTGGTGTTGAGGGACCAAAAACGGCTATTGAGCTTGGCCAAAAAACTTTTTTAATAATACCATCTTTTGCAAGATTTAGCACATTAAACAAACTGTTCATGTTTAAGCCCCAGGCAAAAGAGGGATTATCTTCGGCTTTAGCTGATAAAAGGGCCGCCAATAAATAAACTTCCTTTATATTATATTTAGTAACAATTTCAAAAAGCTGATTTTTATTTAAAATGTCTAGAATTTCAAAAGGACCCGATTGAACAACCTGAGATTCCCTTATGTCAGATGCGATTACATTATCATTGCCATATAAATTTCTTAATTCCTCTACTAACTCGGTTCCAATTTGACCAGAAGATCCAATAACCAAAATTCTATCTACCATCCTTTTACCTTTGTAAGATGGTAAAGTTAATAATTTGTTAAATATATCACAGGTAATTGAAGAATATTTTGATTTTTAAGGGCAGAATATTTTCAGTTTTTAAAGAGTCTGAAAATTCAAATTATTTCACCTTTTCAACTCGAATAATTTTAACAGGACAAACTTTTGCAGCACTTTTATTTGCTTCATATTCATCATTTCCGGTTAAAGCGGTATAAAATCCCTTTTTATTTTTACCTTCTATTAATGTTACTTTTCCATCTTTTTTAGACATTCTCCATCTATCAAAAGCTAACTCTACACAATAGTTGCAGCCAATACATTTTTCTCGTTGGTGGGTTATCCTTATCAAGAGTTAAAAGTTTAAAAGACTATAGTTAAATGTTAGTTATCTTAATTTATCGCTGAACTCCAATTTGAGCTTCTTCTAGGTCTTCAACAACATACAATTTATCAGAATTTCTAATAATTGTATCTAAGGGAGTTGTAAAATTAACTCCTTTTTTTATTTCATTGTAGTAAACTTCATCAACCATTAATTCTTTAATTTCAGTTTCAATTACTCCTGTTGTTGGCCCAGTAATTAAAATTTTATCTCCAACTTTTAAAGAGTGAGTTTCTAATTTAAATTCCGCAATACCAACTTTTGGATAATAATGCACTCCTTTTCCAATGTATTTTTTTCTGGTGGTAGCTTTTGAACCATGAACATCCGACCATTCGCCTAATTCTTGTCCTAAATAATAGCCATCCCAAAAACCTCTGTTATAAACAGATGCTAATTTCTTGTCCCATTCTGCAATTTTTTGTTTGGTATAAGTACCTTCGATAAATGCATCTGCAGCTTCTCTATAACATTCCGTAACAGTTTTTACATATTCAGGTGCTCTGCCTCTACCTTCAATTTTTAACACTTTCACTCCTGATTTAATAATATCATCAATAAAACCTATGGTACATAAATCTTTTGGAGACATAATGTATTCATTATCAATCAATAATTCATTGCCATCTTCATCTTTTACTTCATAGGTTCTTCGGCAATTTTGAACACAAGC
>CAYRAD010000197.1:0-2041 GCA_964422135.1 uncultured Vicingus sp. | reverse complement strand
CATTGCCATCTTCATCTTTTACTTCATAGGTTCTTCGGCAATTTTGAACACAAGCCCCTCTGTTTGCTGAAGAATTATTGGTATGTAAACTCAAATAACATTTACCTGAAACGGCCATGCATAAAGCTCCATGAGCAAAAATTTCTATTTTAACTAAATTTCCGGAAGGACCTCTAACACCTTCTTTTTTTATTCCTTCAGTAACATCTTTTACTTGTTTTAGGCTTAATTCTCTTGCCAAGACCATTACATCAGCAAAATGAGCAAAGAATTTTATTGTTTCTAAATTGGTTACATTGGTTTGAGTAGAAATATGAACTTCCATTCCAATAGAATTGGCATGATTAATTACCGCTTGGTCAGAAGCAATAACAGCAGTAATTCCAGTCTTTTTAGCTTTATCTACAATGCGTTTCATTAAAGATAAATCATGATCGTAAATTATCGTATTTAAAGTAAGGTATGTTCGGATATTATTACTTATGCCTATGTTTGCAATAGTTTCAAGGTCGTTGAACAAAAAATTATTGGCAGACCTGGCTCGCATATTTAATTGTTCAATCCCAAAATAAACAGAATTAGCCCCACCTTGAATTGCTGCTGTTAAAGAATCAAATGACCCTGCAGGAGCCATAATTTCGATACTTTTCTTATTCATAATCAATCTTAATAAGCTGCAAACTTACTAGAAAATAGCTTAAATTTTAAGTATAGTAATAAATTCATAATGATTATTACACATTAGAAAGCTAATTTTTTATAAAAATTGTAATTTAATTTTTCTTACAAGTTAGTTGTAATTATTTACTTTTACTACTAATCATTAAAAAACCAAAACATGAAAAAAAATTACTTTTTATTGTTATTTGTTGCACTATTATCCATTAACTTATCGGCAACAACCTACACATCCTCCCAAAATGGAAACTGGATGAATTTTACAACATGGTCGCCTTTTGGTGTTCCTATTCCTGGAGATATTGTAATAATTAATCACAATGTAACTTTAGATACAAGTTTTGCCTACACAACAGGCTCAATTACTGTAAATTCATCGGGTAGTTTGGTTCAGGATTTACCTGTAAGGGATATTTGGTTAAATGGGCCAAATGCTTCTTTTACGAATAATGGAACTACAACCATTCGGAATATATTATTAAGCACAGGGACATTTAGTAACTCTGGAGATTTCAATGTAAAGGCAATGGAGAATCATATTATTGCCAATAACTCAGGAACTGGTGTTATTTTAGGAATGGATAGTTTGTATAATTTGGGGACTATTAATAACAATGGAATTATTAACGTGATGACTTTTTATAGTACAAATATTATTAATAATTATGGCACAATAAAAGGTTTAACAACGGTTGTGGATAGTATGGTAAATGCAGGTACTTTTTTAAATGATGCAGGTGCTTTATTACAGGCAGATAGTTGTACTAACTATGGTGGTTTTACTAATAATGGGACTATAAATTACAATCAGTATACCAACGTAGGGACGTTTACTAATACCAATATACTGACTTTTGATGACATTACCAATCTTGGAACATTTACAAATTCGGGTACAATGACTGGAGCAAATAGTATGTGGAATGTTGAAAATTTTGACAATACAACTACCGGACAAATAACATTGTCAATGAGTTTGTTAAATGCTGACACTACAGGCAGTGCAACTTTTAATAATGATGGAACATTTGATATAGGCGACAGCTACTATAATTTTAACACAGTATCAGGAACCAGTTCAGGCTCAATTACTGTGCAGGACAGTTCTGTAAATTATTCCGGAGCAAGTATGACAGGCTCTTTTGATTTTTGCGATGCTACTCCACCTCCAACCTCTCCTTTTGTTGATTTTAATTTTGGAACAATTGATCCTACGATAACATATTGTACTGTGGGAATTAATACTCATGAAATGGAATCTAATATTATTGCTTATCCAAACCCAAGTAATGGTATTGTAACTATTAAATCGGGTAAAGAGGTAAACATTGAAATTTACAATGCCTTAGGTGAAAAATTAATG
>CAYRAD010000196.1:0-5496 GCA_964422135.1 uncultured Vicingus sp. | reverse complement strand
ATTTTTTAATTTCCTTTTTAATCATTTTAGCAAAATCAACATTGCCTTTATGTCCAGGTCTGGCAGCCAAAATATGCCCTTTAATTGGTCTTCCCACTAAAGCCATATCTCCAATTATATCTAAAAGTTTATGTCTTGCTGGTTCGTTCTGAAAATGTAGCGTAAGGTTGTTTAATATTCCTGCTTTATCAATTTTAATATGGGGTTTCCCCAAAAGATCAGCAATCTCGTCAAGTTTTTCTTGTGGAAGAGGTTTATCCACCATAACAATGGCATTATCTAAATCTCCACCTTTTATCAAATTATTTTTTGCCAGTACTTCTAATTCTCTAAGAAAAACAAAAGTTCTGCAACCTGCAATCTCAGTTTCGAATTCTCCGGTATGGTACATATGTGCATGTTGAGTGCCTAATAAAGGTGAATTATAATCGACCATAACTGTTAAACGAAATTCATCTTGTGGAACAGCAAGCATTTCTGTTTGTCTTTCGGAATCTTCGTATGTGAGGTTTTCTGTAATTATAAAATATTTTTTTTCAGCATTTTGCTCAACAATCCCTACTTTGTTAATCATTTCAACGTAGGGATAAGCACTTCCATCCATTATTGGTATTTCCAGCCCTTCAACCTCAATTAATGCGTTGTCTATTTCCATACCATATAAAGCTGCTAATATATGTTCTGTAGTATGTACTCTGGCTCCATCTTTTTCTAAGGTTGTGCTTCTGGATGTATCCACTACCAAATCAGGGTCAGCATTAATGATAGGTTGACCTTCTAAATCTATTCTTTGAAATTTGTATCCGTGATTTTCTGCTGCAGGTTTTACAGTAAGAGTTGCTTTTTGTCCGGTATGCAAACCAATTCCTACTACCGTAAATGAATCCTTTAAGGTTTTTTGCTTAGCCATTATTTTCTGCTTTTTTTTCTAATTCGTTTAATCTTGAAATAATATCTGGTAAATTCTTGAATCCCACATAGGATCGGGTATAATCTTTAATGGAAAATGCCGGAGATCCTTGTATAATCATATTTTCTTTAATATTTTTTGAAACACCGGATTGTCCGGCAATTTTAACATTATCACCAATGGTTAAATGCCCGGAAATTCCAACTTGCCCACCAGTCATACAATTTTTTCCAATCTTAGAGGATCCTGAAATTCCAGTTTGTCCGGCAAGAACAGTATTTTCGCCAACTACAACGTTATGGGCAATATGAACTAAATTATCGAGTTTTACGCCTTTTTTGATCATTGTTGATCCCAAGGTAGCTCTGTCAATACAACAATTTGGACCTATTTCAACATTATCTTCTACAATAACATTTCCTAATTGAGGTATTTTACTATATTCATTGTTTTTGGTAGGTGCAAATCCGAAACCATCAGATCCTATAACGGCTCCAGCATGTAAAATACAATCCTTACCAACAACACATTCATGGTAAATTTTAACACCTGAAAATATAATGGTATTGTCACCTATTACTACATCATCACCAACGTATGTATGAGGATAGATTTTGACATTGTTGCCAATTTTTGCACCTTCACTAACATATGCGAATGCTCCAATGTAAACATTATCTCCAATTGTTGATTTTTCAGAAATATATGAACCTTCCTCAATTCCGGATTTATTTTTTTTGAATTGATTGTAAGTTTCAAGCAATTTTGCAAAACACTCATAGGCATTATCAACTTTAACTAAAGTACAGGTGTTTTTTATTGGTTTTTTTGGTGTGAAATCTTTGTTTATAATTACTATCGAAGCATCGGTTGTATAAAGGTACTCTTCGTAAGCTAGGTTGGCTAAAAAAGATAAAGAATTTACTTCTCCCTCTTCAATTTTAGATAGTTTACTTACAACAGCTTCTGAATTCCCTACTATTTCGCCATTAAGTAATTCTGCTATTTGACTTGCTGAAAATTCCATCGTGTTCAAAAGTACTGGTTTGAATAGAAATTAACTAATTTTAATTTGAAGTTTTAATTGTTTAATGTTTTGGAAAACATAAAAACCATTTCTTAACTGGAGTCGATAATGCACTAATGTTAAAAGTGTCTGCTGCCTCCTTAATATCCATTAATTTTCCATTTTTTAACAAGATATTAATCCTATCCATCTTAGAATTGTATGCGTTATTTATAATGCTATCCTGAAATACAAAATAAGGAATTTCTTTGTCATTTAATTTATATTTTCTTTTAATTTTTAATTTAAACTCATCAATCTCTTCTTGATTAAATTTATTTTTTTGAAGAATAATTTTGTATAGATTTCTGTCAATTAGCATTTTACATAAGTTAGAAAGAATCTTGTCAGAATGTGTTTTCCATACTTTAATGGACGCCATAATATCAAAATCATCCAACTCAGAAAAAATGCTCAACAAATGAGGATTCTTTTTAAACGAACTTAAATTATGCTGATTGTATAAAAATTCCTTTAATGCTGGTGTGCAAAACAAATCATCCCCTGCAAGAGCAACTTCCTTTGCTCTTTTCAAAATATTAACAGAAAGATTTTCGGCTGAGAGGACTGTTTTGTGAAGGTAAACTTGCCAGTACATTAATCTTCTAGCAATAATAAATTTTTCTATTGAATAAATCCCTTTGACATCTATAGCTAATTCATCTTTTTTTACATTTAGCATAGTAATTATCCTATCAGTATTTACAACTCCTTCTGAAACCCCCGAATAAAAACTGTCTCTTTTCAGGTAATCAATTCTGTCCATATCCAACTGACTGGAAACCAATTGGTGTAAGAATTTTTTAGGGTATTTATTTCTGAAAATATTTAGTGCTAAATCTAACTTCCCGTTAAACTCTTTATTTAATTCATCCATAAATAAAGTGGAAATTTCTTCGTGTGATATCCCATTAACAATACTATGTTCCAATGCATGTGAGAATGGTCCATGCCCAATGTCATGCAATAATATTGCAATCGAAACTCCTTCAGCTTCTTCATCAGTAATAATATGCCCTTTTGATTTGATAACGTCTATGGCTTTCCCCATTAAGTGCATGGTTCCCATAGCGTGATGAAATCTGGTATGAAGAGCACCCGGGTAAACCAAATGAGTCAACCCCAATTGTTTAATTCTTCTTAATCGTTGAAAATAGGGGTGTTCAATCAAGTCGAAAATAATATCATGGTTAATTGTAATAAAACCATAAATGGGGTCGTTAAATATTTTCTTTTTATTAAGCTTCATCATTCTATTGAAAATATATGGAGGTCAAATTTATGAAAACATTACTATAAAATTAGATTGAATCCGGTAATTAGGAAATAATAAAGTATATCAATAAATAACTGCCTACATTTATGTAAAGTACTAACTTTGGAAGCAGTTGAGTAATAACAAAGAAAATACTAATAAATAATATGGATGAAATAAAAATACTTTGGGCTGATGATGAAATTGATTTGCTAAAACCTCATATTTTATTTTTAGAAGAAAAAGGCTATAAGGTTTTATCAACCCAAAGCGGAGATGATGCTTTGGATATTTTAGATGAAGAGCGAGTTGATATTGTTTTTTTAGATGAGAATATGCCTGGGTTGTCGGGTTTGGAAACATTAGAGATTTTGAAAGCAAAATTTCCGAGTATGCCAATAATCATGATTACCAAAAATGAAGAAGAATATATAATGGAAGAAGCAATTGGTTCTAAAATTTCTGATTATCTAATTAAACCAGTAAATCCTAAACAAATATTATTGTCCATAAAAAAGAATTTAGACACAACCAGATTGGTAAGTGAGAAAGCAACAACAAAATATCAGCAGGAATTTAGAGAAATAGGGATAATGTTGGGAGATAATTTGGATAAAGATGAATGGGTTGATTTATATAAAAAACTGGTTTATTGGGAACTGGAACTTGAGAAATCCAAAGAAAGTGGGATGGAAGAAGTTTTTCAGATGCAAAAAACAGAGGCAAACGCACAGTTTGGAAAGTTTATTGAACGGAATTATATTGATTGGCTTGAGCATCCCAATGATGCACCAATTCTTTCTCATAATATGTTTAAAAAATATGTGCTTCCTGAAATAAGTGAAGATGGTAAACCTGTTTTTTTGATATTAATCGACAATTTAAGGTACGATCAATGGGAAAGTATCCGCCCTATATTTACTCAGGATTTTTGGGTAGATGAAGAATCCATTTTTTACAGTATTTTACCTACTACTACACAATATTCAAGGAACTCAATTTTTGCTGGAATGATGCCTTCCGAAATTGAAAGAAGGTATCCCGATAAATGGATAAATGATGAGGATGAAGGAGGTAGGAATTTAAATGAACAATTCTTTTTAACAGAACAATTAAAGAGGAATGGTATGGATATGAAGTTTTCATACAATAAGGTATTGAATGTTAGTTATGGGAATAAAGTGTTAAGAGACGTTCCGGGAATGTTTAAAAATCAATTGAATGTTATTGTCTATAATTTTGTTGATATGCTTTCTCATGCGAGAACGGATACTGAAATTATTAAAGAATTAGCAAAAGATGAAGCTGCTTATCGTTCCATTGTCAGGTCATGGTTAGAGCATTCAACATTATTAAATGTGTTAAAGGAAATTGCAGCAAGAGGAGGAAGGGTCATTATCACTACTGATCATGGCTCAATAAGAGTAAAAGAACCTTCAAAAATCGTTGGAGATAAAGACGTAAATACCAATCTCAGATACAAACAAGGTAAAAGTTTAGATTATCAAAATAAAGATGTGCTGGCTATAAAAAATCCTGATGAGGCTCACTTACCGAAAGTAAATGTTAGCCAAGCCTATGTTTTTGCTAAGGAAGATAAATTTTTCGCTTATCCAAATAATTATAATCACTATGTGAAGTATTATAAGGATACCTTTCAGCATGGAGGAATATCTTTAGAAGAAATGTTAATACCAGTAATTAAATTAAGTGCCCGTTAATGATATTCAAAGCAAAATTAGAAAAGGATTTAAAAATCTTTGCAGCTAAATTATTGAATGAGTTAGGTAACCATAAAATAATCTTATTTTATGGTGAAATGGGTGCAGGGAAAACAACTTTAATAAAATATTTATGCAAGGAATTAGGAGTAATTGATGAAACGTCCAGTCCTACATATGCTATCGTAAATGAATATTTAACGAAAGATGAAGAACCTGTCTATCATTTTGATTTTTATAGGATAGAGCAAGAAAGTGAAGTAATGGATTTGGGTTACGAAGATTATTTCTACAGTGGGAATTATTGTTTTATAGAGTGGCCGGAGAAAATATCCGGTCTAATCCCCGAAGGAACTGTAAATATTGCAATTCAAATAGATAAAGAGAATAATAAGAAACGAAAGTGTTGATACAAGATGCCATCTTGTGTATCAAATGGACTTATGTTGTATCTAGATTTCTCCGGCGACCCCGCTCACTCCCGCTCCCCCCGACTGCATCGCCACCAGCGCGTCCTGGGTGGCGTCGACGCCGCCCACTTCCA
>CAYRAD010000195.1:0-5496 GCA_964422135.1 uncultured Vicingus sp. | reverse complement strand
ATGTCAAAAGTTCATAATTTTAGTGCAGGACCAAGCATCCTGCCTCAGGAAGTATTAAAACAAGCTTCAGAAGCTGTTGTCAATTTTAACAATCTTAATCTTTCCATCCTTGAAATCTCGCACAGAAGTAAGGATTTCATAGAAGTGATGAATAAGGCTCAGTCCTTGGTTAAAGAATTACTTAATGTCCCGGAAGGATATTCGGTTGTTTTTTTACAGGGAGGAGCTAGCATAGGTTTTATAACCACTGTTTTTAACTATTTGAATGAAAATGGTACTGCTGCCTATCTAAATACAGGCGCATGGTCTAAGAAAGCTTTGAAAGAAGCAAAAAATATGGGAAATGTAAATGTTGTAGCCTCTTCTGAAGATAAGAACTTTAATTACATTCCTAAAGGTTATACAGTTCCTGATGATGTTGATTATTTCCATATCACTACCAACAATACTATTTTCGGAACTCAGATTAAAGACATTCCGAAGGTAAATGTTCCGTTAATTGCAGACATGTCGTCTGATATTTTTAGTAGGAAGATTAATGTTAGTGACTATGCTATGATTTATGCTGGTGCTCAAAAAAATATGGGTCCTGCCGGTACAACCTTGTACATTGTTAAAAACGATTTACTGGGAAAAACTGACAGATATATTCCTACCATGTTGGACATAAGAACTCACATTGAGAAAGATTCTATGTTTAATACACCTCCGGTTTTTGCAGTATATGTTTCTATGTTAACCTTACAATGGCTAAAAGACCATGGAGGAGTTGAATGGATTGAGAAGGTTAATCAACAAAAAGCTGATTTATTGTACAATGAAATCGATAATAATCCTTTATTTAAAGGTGCAGCAGCAAAAGAAGACAGAAGTAATATGAACGTTACATTTGTGTTGACAGATGAAGAAGTAAAAGAAGAATTTGACAAAATGTGGCAGGAAGCAGGAATTAGTGGAATTAAAGGTCATAGATCTGTAGGTGGTTATAGAGCATCTATTTATAATTCTATGCCAATAGAAAGTGTTCAGGTACTGGTTGATTTAATGAAGCAACTTGCAAAAAAATATGATTTAGTAAATTAATTAAAAACCACCCATAAAAATGAAAATATTAGCGAACGATGGGATTGCTCCAATCGGAAAAACAAATTTAGAAAAAGCAGGTTTTGAAGTAATTACTGAGAATGTTTCTCAGGAAAATTTGATTAATGCTATTAATGAAAACAATTATGTAGCCTTATTGGTTCGAAGTGCAACTACTGCTAGAAAAGATTTAATAGATGCCTGTCCGAATTTGAAATTAATCGGACGAGGCGGTGTTGGTATGGACAACATCGATGTAGAATATGCCCGAAATAAAGGATTAAAAGTAATCAATACTCCTGCGGCATCTTCACAATCGGTTGCAGAACAGGTTTTTGCTCACCTATTTGGCATGGCTCGTTCAATTTATGATGCCAATAGAAATATGCCCGTTATTGGTGCTACTGATTTTAAAGCATTAAAAAAGAAATATGGAAAAGGCATTGAATTAAGGGGGAAAACTATTGGTATCATTGGTTTTGGAAGAATTGGACAAAGTGTTGCAAAATATGCACTTGGGCTTGGAATGGATGTTATTGCTTATGACCCCTATTTGGAAAAAGCTACGATTGATGTACAAGTTGCCAATCAAACAGTTAGCATAGAGATCAAAACAACATCATTCGATGAGTTGTTGACCAAATCTGATTTTATCACCATGCATGTACCAATGCCTGCAGATAAAAAAGCATTGATTGGAAATGCAGAGTTTGCTAAAATGAAAGATGGAGTGATTGTAGTTAATGCCGCCAGAGGTGGTGTAATTGATGAAGATGCTTTACTGGCTAACTTAAATTCTGGAAAAGTTGCTCATGCTGCTATAGATGTTTATACAAATGAACCTACACCAAGAGAAGATTTATTAAAACATCCAAAAATTTCTTTAACTCCTCATACTGGAGCTGCAACGTTAGAAGCTCAAGATAGAATTGGAGAAGAATTAGCAAGTCAAATAATTAATTATTTAAATTAAGGTAAGAAGCTCATAGCTGGAAGACAGAAAAGTTCTTCTTCTGTCTTCCTAGTTCAAACGCCTAACCTTATTAACTTTATAAACTAAAAAAAATGTCTATTCTAGTACCATTCAAAGCATATCGTCCAATAAAAGAAAAAGCAACTGAAATTGTCAGTCGTCCTTATGATGTATTAAATTCTGAGGAAGCACGAGAAGTATGCAAAAATAATCCTATCAGTTATTATCATGTGATAAAACCCGAAATTGATTTCCCTGAAGAAGCTGACCATTATGCTCCTGAAGTGTATAAAAAAGGAAAAGAAAATTTTGATAATCTGGTTCATCAAGGATTGATGGTTCAGGATGATACCGCTAACTTTTATGTTTATCAGATTATTATGAATGGACACAAGCAAGCAGGTTTAGTGGGATGTTGTTCCATTGATGATTATTTTAATAACGTTATCAAAAAACATGAATTAACCCGTCAGGATAAAGAAGAAGATAGAAAAAATCATGTTCGTTACAGTGGTTTGAACTATGAACCTGTCTTTTTTGCCTATCCTCATGTCAATACAATTGATGAATTGGTTGCAGATATTCAAAAAAATGAAGCCGTTTACGATATCACTACTGAAGATGGTATTCAACATACCTTGTGGGTTGTTGAAGATACGGATAAGGTAGAAACCATTAAAGCTTTATTTGATGAGCAAGTTCCAAGTATTTATGTAGCAGACGGTCATCACAGAACAGCTGCAGGTGCATTGGTTGGAAAAGAATTCAGAGATGCTGCTAATGGCAACCCAACGGATGGAAAAGGTTATAATTATTTCATGGCTGTTCTGTTCCCAGATAATCAGTTAAAAATTATTGATTACAACAGAGTTGTAAAAGATTTGAATGGGTTGGATGAAGCTACTTTTTTAGCAAAAGTTTCAGAAAATTTTGATGTGGAAGAAAAATCAAGTCTTTACAAACCGGATGCATTACATCACATTGGAATGTACATGAACAAAAAATGGTATAAACTGGTTGCTAAATCACACACCTATAATGATAATGACCCCGTTGGAGTTTTAGATGTTACCATATTATCCAAACAAGTACTGGAACCTATTTTAAACATTGTTAATTTAAGAACTGATAATAGAATAGATTTTGTTGGAGGAATCAGAGGTCTGGAAGAACTTGAAAAAAGAGTGGATAGTGGAGAAATGAAAGTTGCTTTTGCCATGTATCCTGTTAGTATGCAACAATTAATGAACATTTCGGATAACGACATGATTATGCCTCCAAAAGTAACTTGGTTTGAACCCAAGTTAAGAAGTGGAATGTTTGTTTATGAGTTATGAGTATAACAGAAAATATTCATAAAATAAAAGACACTTTAACTGAAACCGTGACTCTTGTCGCGGTTTCCAAAACCAAACCCAATGATGCCATTTTAGAAGCCTATCAAACCGGACAACGAATTTTTGGAGAAAACAAGGTTCAGGAATTGGTTCAGAAGTACGAAGATTTACCTAAAGATATTGAATGGCATTTAATTGGTCATTTACAAACCAACAAGGTAAAATATATTGCCCCTTTTGTAAATTTAATTCATGCTGTTGACAGCCTGAAGCTTTTAAAAGAAATCAGCAAACAAGCCATTCATAACAACAAAACAATTAATTGTTTACTTCAGGTTAAAATTGCTGAAGAAGAAAGTAAATATGGATTAAGTATTCCTGAAGTTGAAGAAATAATGAGTAGTGATGAAGTAAAAAAATTGAAAGGAATCAAAATTGTAGGGCTAATGGGCATGGCAACATTTACTGATAATCGAACCCAAATCCAAAATGAGTTTGCAACTTTAAAAACATTTTTTGATCAACTCATAACTCAACATCCATTACTCACTACACTCTCAATGGGCATGAGCGGAGATTACCAAATTGCAATTGAGCAAGGATCGACTATGGTAAGAATAGGCAGCACTATTTTTGGAGAAAGAAATTATAATTAAGTTTCCTTGTAAGAAATCAATACTTAAAATCATTAATTTAGACGAAAGCTGAATTACGTTTAACTATTTTGAAATATTTCTTCACTATATTGTTATTATTAAACTTTTTAAGTAAGAGTTTATATGCTCAGGATTCTCTATCACTAGAAACCTACGAATTTGAGCCTGACAGAATTGCCAAAGAAGCGGTAAGTAAAATTGTTCAATATACCGGTTTAACACCCAATTTTATTGTGGTTGCTGATAATAATGTAAGCACCGCAATTGCCTACCTAAAAAACAATAAAAGAATTATTGCCTACAATCCTAAGTTTATTGAAAAACTTAATAATAAAACTGCTACCAACTGGGCTGCGGTTAGTGTGCTGGCACATGAAATTGGTCATCACTTGTCGGGGCATACCTTACCCAAAAATTCTTCTCCAGGAAATGAATTGATAGCCGATAAATTTTCGGGATTTATATTGTTTCAAATGGGAGCTACATTGAATGAAGCCAAGACCGCTTTAAGTACTATTGGACACGAAATGGATACAACCAAACATCCTCCGAAAATGGCTCGACTTGCTGCTATTGAAGAAGGTTGGTTAGAAGCCAAAAACCTGAGAAATATAACTGCATTTTCAAAAATGGATAACACCATTAACGATAGTTTAACACATTTTATTTACCAATGTTCTTTTTATGGTGATGATAATATTTATTTAGTTGATGAAAAAGATAATATTATTTGGTACGATAACTACGGAAAACCAATTATTATAGGTATCAAGGAAAAATCAAACGACCCTAAATTTGATTGGATTTACAATTATTTGGATAATTTTTACGGTGTTGATGTGAAAGGGAAAATATGGAAAGAAACCACTTATGGTTCGGTTTTTATTGTGGGTGAAATTAAATCGTTAAATAAGGATATGAAAGAATAGAAGTGCAAAGTACAAACGCAATATTTTTAGTACAACCTAGCTCATTTGAGTTTAACAAAGAAACTGCTATCTCCAATACTTTTCAGCAGCAAATTAAAGGCTTATCTATTGAAGAAATCAAACGAAAAGCTTTAGCTGAATTTAATTCCTTAAAAGATAAATTAATTGATAATGGAGTAAAAGTTCATGTTTTTAAAGATACTTCAAAACCTTTAAAACCTGATGCAATTTTTCCCAACAACTGGATTTCTGTGCATGCTTCAGGTGAATTGATTATTTACCCTATGTGTAATGAAAATAGAAGAGCTGAGAAAAGAACCGCTATCATTAACTACATAAACGAACATTACCTAATTACGAGCGTAATCGATTTATCAAATTACGAAGAGAAAGGAGTTTTTTTAGAAGGTACCGGAAGCATTGTTTTTGATCATATTAATAGAAAGGCCTATGCCGCTCTATCTCCGCGTACCAATAAAAAATTATTTATTGAACTGGCGAATAAATTAAATTATCAG
>CAYRAD010000194.1:0-5500 GCA_964422135.1 uncultured Vicingus sp. | reverse complement strand
AGGTAGGTAATTCATTCTAGATTTGTGAAATGTGACCAACCGAATACGCGTTAGTAAGTTATTCCAGAGAGCGCTGCTCTACATTTTTTTTAGCTTTTAAACGGGCTTCAACGTCAACAAATTCTTCTGTAACATCTTTTACTGAAATATTTTGGTCGACTAATTCCTTAACGGATATAGAAATTTCTTCTAAAAACTTATCAAAATTCTCGGAAGGAATTCTTATTGTTATCGTATGCTGAATACGGCTTTCATATGCATATTCATTGTCATTTGAAAGGTACCCTTTTAATTTATTTGCTGTTTGATGAATCAATTGTTTAGTGGCCTTGCAATTGTCGGTTTCGAAAGTAATACTACCTTCCTTAATTAATTTCCTTTCAATATTATGCATGGCCACTGCAGGAATATCAATTTCATTTGGAGGTGTTGGCTTAGCTCCCTCCGACTCAGTAGCTTCGTAATATACTTCGTCCTTTGCAGTTGCTGCATAATTTGATGACAAATCATCTAATTTATTTTCTTGCCCTGCACAGGAAATAAGAATTATCGATGCTATCGTTATAACAATTAAACTATATTTTTTCATGGCTCTAAATTTTAAGTTTATAATCAATTTTGATTTAAAAAAAGCGGGTATTACCCGCTTTTTTAAGAATCATTTATTCTTCATCATTTTCACCTTCTACTTCCTCATCCATTTTCACCATATCTTCCTCATTGGTAATGATAGAATCTATTGTTGTTGAATCTTCGTTAAACACCTGATCATCAATTTGATCCAGTTGATCCAATTGAATTACATTCTCATCAACATTATCAGATTCACACGCGATTAGCGATACACTTACTAGTCCTAAACAAACAATTGCCTTTACTAATTTTTGCATTAAATTTTTCATAACTTTAAATTTTTTGGTTAAACATGGTTCAAACATAGGAGCTATATTTTCAAACCAAAAGAACAATACTTGTAAACCATTTGTAAATCATTTTACAATTTGTAAATTAGCTTTCAAGTCTCTGTTATCAAGTGAAAGAAGAAGATTCAGCACATCTCGAAATTTTAAAAAAAGAAGTGGCAAAAACACTTCAAAAGACCTATGCTGTTAGTTTGGAAATTGAAAATTGGAAACGGCAGGAAATAATTTACCTGCAAGATGACCTTGTTGAAAGGGTAAATGGAAGAATTAGTGAAAAATGGTTTTATACTCACATCAAATCCAATCCCGGAAAACTTCCACGGATTGACATGCTCAATATTTTATGCGAATATACAGGCTACCAGAATTGGAACGATTTAAAAGCTAAATTCCCTCAGGCAAAGCATAAAAAAGTTTCTCCGACCAAAAAACGAAAAAAAATCGCACTAATTTTTCTAATCATTACTCTCCTTTCGTCATCATTTATAACTTATAGGTTGTTAAGCAAACCACATGTTTATAAATTTTGTTTTGTTGATTCAGATTTAAAAGCACCAATAACCAATTCTCCAATCTGGATATTATGGATAAACGAAGATGAATCACCAATGGCTACCAAATGTGATTCAACAGGTTGTTTTAAATTTACCACTAAATCGGATAAAATTCGTTTTATAGTTAAATCGCCTTATTTCAAACCTGACACGATAACACGTGTTGTTTACAATAAAAAAATTACTGAAGAACAAATTCAGCTTAAACCTAACGATTATGCACTGATGATTCACATCTTCTCAAAATCTAAAGTTAAAAACTGGAAAGCAAGGCGAAAGCAACTTGACCAAATGCTGGCAGACAATGCCATGATTTACCAAGTTTATGAAGATGGTAAAACGGAAATGGAATTGTACAATAAAAAGGATTTTATTAATAAATTAACAGTTCCTCTAAAAAGTCTGAAAAATATAGAGGTTATTGAGACCATTTATAGTGGAGATAAAATTTCCATATTAAAATTTAAGCAAAATCAGCAATGAGAAAATTAAAACCATATTCCATCTATATATTTATTGCATTTATATTCTTTTCATGTGCAAATCAAAGCATGGATAAAAATGATAACCTCACAGCAACTATGGTTGAGACCGAACAAGAAATGAAGCCTATTGAAGATGTAATGGAATTGGAAAAAACTGAAACGATAGAGCAATTCTCATTAAGTAAAGAACAAAGAGAAGCTTTTGAGTTAAGAGGCATTCAAAAATTTCAGGATTTTATAGATTATATAAAAATAATCTCGGATAAAAAAGTAGCCACACCTCTTAAAGAACATTCCTTAAAATTGGCTATGGAATTATTTGTAAATGATTCTACTATGTTAACCGATTCATTACTCACGGACACAAACACATCGATTACTGTAAAAAGTTTTTTAACTAAAATAAAATCAAACAAAAGACCTATTACAATAAAAGTTAACAGCATTAGATTTTCTATGCCTATTGAAGCAGATTCGTTAATGAACTATAAAGGAAACATAGAAGCTATTCTCTCCTTTCATGGAAAGAAAACAAGCAAAAATATTAGTGTCCTTTTGGTGAATGTAAAAAAAGATTTTGGATCCATTGATAAAGAAATAACAGAAATAAGATTAGGAAATATTGAATATGCTTATGAACATTAAAATCAAATTATTATCTTTCCTTCATGGTTTTTAAAAAACTTTGTCATCATACCATCCTCATTCTTATTCTCTCATTACTTTTTTGCCCTGCTCTAAAAGCAAATAACAAAGAGTTGGATAGCTTACTAAAACTTGAACCTACTCTTTTAGATGATACAAATAAAGTAATTGTACTTAATCAAATTGCTACAATTTATTTGGAAAATAATTTTGTTGAAGCCCTTAAATATGCTAAGAAATCATTTCGAATAGCCCAGCAATTAAATTATGATAATGGAAAATTGGAAAGCTTGATAAACCTGTCGAATGCATACGATTATCTTGGTAGGTATTCTGAATCGCAAAAAATAAATTTTCAGATACTGGCTATTTACGAGAAAGAGAAAAACGATGAGGGTATTTATTCTACATACAATAATATGGCTATCATTCATTACTATTTGGGTAATTATAATGAAGCCATAAAATACACTCAAAAAGCATTGGATTATTATCTTGCACAAAATGACCAGGAGGGAATATCAATGTGCTATAATAACTTGGCAAATTCGTATTCCGATATGTTAAGTTATGATACCTGTCTGGTATATTATTTTAAAGCACTTTCTATTTATGAAGCTGAAAATAATCCGGAAGGAATCTCTTTGGCAAAAGGAAATATTGGTGAAGTATATACAGAATTAAATGAAGTTGACAGTGCCTATTCTTTTTTGATTAGTGCCTTACAAATTGCAGAAAAAACTAAAGACAGATGGCAACAATCAAATGTTTTAAATTCATTAGGAGATTTACTTTCCAGACAAAACAAGCCTGATGATGCAATACAATTCTTACTGAAATCATTAGAAATAAATCAACAGTTGGGGGCTAAAGCCGAAACCGGAGAGCTGTACCAATCCATCTCAGAAGTGCTGGAACAAAAAGGTGATTACATTCAATCCATACAGTATTTAAAACTGGCTAAACAAATTAATGAAGAAATCTATAATCAGGAAAATTCAAACAACATTGCTGAAATGAATGCACTTTATGAGATAAAAGAAAAAGAAAGTCAACTTCTTAAACAAGAAGCTGTTGCATCTTACCAAAAATCTCAAAAAATAATGATCATAATAGGTTCCTCAATTGGTTTTGTTCTCCTTTTTATAATTGTCATTATTTCTGTAAGAGGTAATATACATAAAAGAAAGATAAACCATACTTTAGAACATCAGAAAATACAAATAGAAGCGAAGAACAGGGACATTACCGATAGTATACAATATGCTAAACGTATCCAAGGTGCAATTCTTCCATCAGAGCATTTAGTTCAACAACATTTAAATGAGAATTTTATTCTTTATTTACCAAAAGATATTGTTGCAGGAGATTTCTATTGGCTTGAGAATATTGGAAAAAAAAATCTACTAGCAGTAGCTGATTGTACAGGGCATGGAGTTCCTGGAGCTATGGTAAGTATTGTTTGTCATAATGCACTAAATAGGGCAGTAAGAGAATTTGGGTTGACCAAACCATCTGAGATTTTAGATAAAGTAAGGTATCTGGTAATTGAAACTTTTGAAAAAAGTGAATCCAACATCAAAGATGGGATGGATATTGCTTTGTGTTCAATTGATTTTAAGACAAATACTCTTGAATTTTCAGGTGCTAACAACTCACTTTATTTGGTCAGAAAAAGTAAATTAATCGAACTGGCTTCAGACAAGCAACCTATTGGTAAATATATGCATACCAAGCCTTTTACCAATCATGTAGAAAAACTCCAAAAAGATGATAAAATTTACCTTTTCTCTGATGGATATGCCGATCAGTTTGGTGGAGAAAAGGGTAAGAAATTTAAATACAAACAATTTAAAAATTTACTCTTAAGTGTTCATAAAAAACCTATGATAAAGCAATTAGACGTTCTTAGTGAAACTTTATTAAAATGGAAAGGTGATTTGGAACAAATAGATGACATTTGCGTGATTGGAGTGAAGATATGAACTAAAATGGAGCATAGCTTATCCAAAGTCACTCAACAACCATCACCAGGTACTTAGAAGCTGACCAAAAAGCCTCACTGTTTAGAATAACCAATTTATCAGCTTTCCCATCTTCACCTTCAATTTTATACGAATCAGTGGGATGATTGGTAATGATTTTTACTTTATTACTCATCAAATCTATTTCATTCACCAACTTAATATCAATTTTAGTAAAATACTGTTTATTGAAATTATCTGATAACTTTTCCGTTTTCCCAATACCAATAAATCCGCCTTCCTTAGTAATTACACCTTGTTCTTTTAGCTCTTTTGAAGAACCATAACAATAATAGGCTGTATTTAATTTATCTTCCTTATCTCCTAATTCTTCCAGACGATTATTATACTCCTGAAAAAGTACAGCGAGTTGTTTATTCGCTTCTGCAAGCTGGCCTTTCAAACTAGAAATTTCAGCATCTTTGTTCTGCATTTGAATGGTTAAATTCTCAATCATCTTTTGCAGCTCATTAATTTTTAAATTCGATTTTTTTAGTTTCGAATTTATTGCGGCCATTTTATCCTTATTATCCTGTAAGAATTTATTGATTATTCCAATATCATCAACAATCTGATCTTTCATATTATTGTCTATTTCCTTATCACCATTATCAAACCTTGTGGTAATAATGTTCTCTCTCTCTTTAATCATGTTTAAGTTTTCCTGAATTTCATTCAATGAGGCAATATATTCTATTATTTCCTCTTCTTTTCCTCTTAAATCACTATTTACTTCTAATTTATCTTTTTCCAAATCAGCAATTTTATTTTCCAATTCATCATTATTACAGGAAAATAATACTATTAATACACTCAATAAAACAGATATTTTTAACACTCCAAATGCGTTCATAGTTTCTCACCTAAAA
>CAYRAD010000193.1:0-5560 GCA_964422135.1 uncultured Vicingus sp. | reverse complement strand
GCCGTAAAAGATAGAATCTAATCCGATTTTAGAATCAATGGTCCATATGTTTTCAAGTAGAACTTTTTTATTCTTTTGAGCTGAAGCTGTGAAGCAGATAAAAAAAGATAGAAGGTAAAATAGAATTTTCATTTTAATATTTGCTAACAACCGAATAAAGAACACTATATATTTAGTTAATTCCTTTAAAAATGTTCTGGTAGAAATCACCTAAAAGTGGTACTGCTTTTTTTTCGCCCTGTGCTGCAGCGATTATACCCATAAACCAAAATACAACTACACCAATGTAAGCCACCATAATAACCAACCAGCCCAATATGGGAATAAATGCTAATATTATACTTGCTATAGCAATAGAAAGACTGGTTAAGAAAATGCCCAATGCTTGTCGTATATGAAATACGCCTAATTCCGATTTGTTCTTTTGGTCTCCGTTTAATACCAAAGCAATAATAAAACCTATTAAAGTGCAGTAACTTAATATGGCTACTGTTTTTCCAGGGTCATCCTGATTTACTGTGTTTTCCATAGTTGTTTGTTTTTTATCAAATGTATTAATTTATTTCCAAAGAAATCACATCAATAATTTCTTTAATTTGATTGGGCTGAAACCATTGGTATTCAGCATCTTTATTAAACCAGTTGAGTTGCCGTTTGGCGTACCTTCGGGTATTTATTTTAATATTCTCAACCGCTTGTTCCAGTGTGCATTTTTCAGCTAAATAGTCAAAAAGTTCAGTATAACCTACTGTTTTTAAGGCGTTGTTGCCTTTCTGATTGAGAACACTCTTAACTTCATCTAATAAGCCTTGCTGCATCATTAAATCTACCCGTTGGTTAATGCGTTCATACAATTCTTCACGGTTTCTGTTCAAGGCAATTTTCACTACTTTAAAAGGACGGTTTTGCTTATTCCCTTTTCGGAGTTCAGAATAGGGTTTCCCCGTTAGTATACAAACCTCAATGGCACGGTACAATCTTTTCAGGTTGTTCAGGTCTATGGTTTGATAAAACTCAGGGTCTAATTGTTTTAACTTTTCCTGTAGTAATTCAATGCCGTATTTTTGGTAGAGCATTTCCAGTTCTGTTCTTAATTGTTCATCAGCTCCGGGCAAGTCATCATCAAAACCATCACACAAGGCATCAATGTATAAACCAGAACCACCGGTCAGGATTACGATTTTGTGTTGCTGAAAAAGCTGGTTTAATAAAGCCAGGGCTTCTTTTTCAAAATCGTTAACATTATAATCTTGTTTTATGGAAATGAAATCGACAAAATGATGCGGGATGTTTTGCATCTCTTCAGCAGTCGGCTTAGCTGTACCAATGGACAGTTCTTTATAAAATTGCCTTGAATCTGCAGAAATTATTTCAGTATTAAAATGTTGTGCAACTTGAACGCAAAGTTGAGTTTTTCCTACGGCAGTTGGTCCGGTAATGACAACAAGGAAGGGCTTATTGGGGTTAGTAAGTTGATAAGATTGTTTGTTTTGCAAGAGGTGTAATGTTTATTTTTTTCTACTTTCTAGTTATTCGTAATTTTCGAAATCGTCAAACCCTTCAAATATATCATCAGAAAAAAGTTCGTCATCAGAATTATCATTATTCTCAGATTTCAACAATTCAGCTTTGATATCGTAATCTTCCAGGTTAGCTATCTTTTTTGAGTTTTGTTTTGGGGCTTCACCTTTGGTATGGGTAATGGTCGGATAAGTAATTCCTTCTTCATTAATCGTAATTTTTTTTAAGTCGATAAAGAAATTCCATAGGTTTAAAAAATCGTAAGTGTAAATTAAGTGATCACCAACAAAGTTGATTTGAGATTTAATCTCAGTTTCACTCATAGTCAGCACTTTTTTCTCTTCTTCATCGGGCAATTGCATATCGAATAGTGTTATTTCCTGACCTTTGTTCCAGTCTTCATCACACACATAAAAAGATGCCATCTGAGAATTATCAAAACCAAATGCCTCTAATATAATGTGATGAAAATCTTCGAAAGTTTGTGTGCTTTTTATCTCAATATCTCTTATTACATCGTTTTCATCATTCGTTTCAATAATTATCCTGAAATTGTAAATGCTCATTTTATAACTAGTTTGTGAAGTTAAAAGTATAAAGTTATGAAAGTTTAAACGGTTGTAAAGTTAATAAGTTTGGAGTAGTTATTATACTTTTCACTTTCACTTTCACTTTTCACTTTTCACTTTTCACTTTCAACTCTAGTTCTTTTCCTTTGGCAATCATAAATTGGTAAGCAGAATGATAATCATTTTTTAAATCGCCATCTAAAATGGCTTCTCTAATCGCATCTTTTATTATTCCTACTTCTCTGCATGGACCAAGGTTAAAGGTTTCCATTATTAACTCACCGGTTATTGGCGGTTGCCAGTTTCTGAGGTTGTCTTTTTCTTCAACTTCTTTCAACTTCTTTTTAACCATCTCAAAATTATTGAGGTAGCGTCTTACTTTTTCACGGTTTTTAGAAGTGATATCTGCACTGCACAAAATCATTAAATCATCAATATCTTCACCTGCTTCAAACAATAAACGCCTCACGGCACTATCGCCAACATTTTCGCTAACCAGGGCAATAGGGCGTAAGTGTAAAAGCACTAATTTCTGAACATATTTCATTTTGGCATCCAGGGGCAATTTTAAACTTTTAAAGATAGTGGGTATCATACGTGCTCCTTTATCTTCGTGTCCGTGAAACGTCCAGCCATTGTCCTTGTCGAAACGTTTGGTAGCCGGTTTAGCAATGTCGTGAAGTATGGCAGCCCAACGCAACCAAAGATTATCTGTTTTAGGGCAAATGTTGTCTAATACTTCAACGGTATGATAAAAATTGTCTTTGTGTCCCTTACCATTAATAATTTCAATTCCTTTCAAATTATCCATTTCAGGAAAAATAATTTCCAGCAATCCGGTATCGAAAAGTAATTTAAACCCAACTGAAGGGGTAGGGGCTAGAATGATTTTATTGAGTTCATCAATAATTCGTTCTTTAGAAACGATTTTGATTCGCTCTTTATTTTCGCATATTGCTTTTAATGAATTGTCGTCAATGGTAAAATTTAATTGGGTAGCAAATCGAATAGCTCGCATCATTCGTAAAGGGTCGTCAGAATAAGTAATATCTGGGGTTAAAGGAGTTCTTATTAATTTGTTTCCAATATCATTTACTCCACCAAAAGGATCTATCAATTCACCATAATTGGGTTTGTTTAAACTTATGGCTAAAGCATTGATGGTAAAATCTCTTCTGTTTTGGTCATCTTCCAATGTTCCGTTTTCTACGATTGGTTTTCTAGAATCTCTTTGGTATGACTCTTTTCTGGCACCGACAAATTCAATTTCAAAACCATTATATAACAACATGGCTGTACCGAAATTCTTAAATACAGAAACTTTGGTGTTTTTACCTATTTTTTTAGCTACTCGTTCAGCCAGTTCAATTCCTGAACCAATAGCAACAATATCAATATCGTTTGAAGGTCTGTTGAGTATTATATCCCTCACAAAACCACCTATTACATAAGCATCAATGGCTAGTTCTTGAGCAGCTGTTGCAATTATGTTAAATATAGGACGTTGAATGTATTTGTTCATTACTTCCAATTGGGATGCAAAAGTAATTTATTTTTAATTTTAAATAAGGATAGTAGTTATCAAATTAGATTTGATTAGTTAATAGTCTATTTTTTGTGTGAAAAACTTAAAACAAATTAATTTTTAAGGAATAAGAGAAGTTTGTAAAAACTGATAAAAGAGGTCAACGTAAATTTATTTTATTATTCTGATTTGATTTCTAATATCACCATTAGAGTTGGTAATAACTATTTCATAGATTCCGTTGCTCCAATTAGTTGAATTAATCGTTTTACTATTTCCACTAAAAACGATTTGACCGCTAGCATTATATATTTTTATAATGTCATTAGTATTCAAGTTAGAAAGCGTTAATATATCTTTAACGGGATTAGGGTATGCCGTTACAGGTATTTTATTCGAGTTATTAATTGATACGAGATTACTATATACATACTTTCCATTAAAATCAGTTTGTTTTAAACGGTAAAAAGAGATGCCCTCGTAAGGATTATTATCTACATCAGCATAATTAATTATTGTGTTACTATTTCCAGCTCCATTTTGCTTACTAACTATCTCCCAAATTATACCATCTTTACTTTTTTCGATGGTAAAGTAGTCGTTATTAATTTCTGAAGCAGTTGTCCAATCTAAATTTACGATATCAGTATTAAGTTTTGCATTAAAACTAACTAGTTCAATTGGTAAAGGGTTATTTATTGTAGTTGAAGCTAAAGTAAATGGACTAAAAGAGGTTACAGCTGCAGCAGTAGCAACAGTTCCTGCAGTTGTGTTGCCAGTTGTACCTCCGTTTCCATGATCTTTCCACATTGTTCCATTCCATCTTGCAACTAATAAGTTTGCTAAGTTGGTAACGCCACAACTATTTACATCCCAAGATGGTGTTACTGTTACATTTGATGACCCTACAATTCTATTTAATGTCCAATATTCACATTGACTAATATGGTCGATGCTAGCATCTTTAAGCGTATTGTTATAAGTTGGATGCGGGTTGGTTTCAAAATATTGAGCTCTAAAAGCATGAGATGTATTGGTAGGTGCAGAAATTGAAATAGGTCTGTAGTATGAACTATCACCTACAGGAAAAGTGAAAGCATCATTACCTACTTTTTCAACGGGTCCACTAACATAACTTGCATTAGATACTGCAGATACTGTAGCATTATCGGCCATGGTTAAAAGGTTAGTTGATGAAGAAATAATATTTCCACTAGTTAAAGAAATTGTGGTCCTAACTCTAATGGGCATATTTAATGTTACATCTCCAGCACTTTTATTTACTTGTAAGTTATAAAAATCTGGTGTAGCAGAAGTACCTAAGGCATCATTAATATTTTGGGCTACAGTTCCATCAAATAAAGCAGTTCCGCCACCTTGACCAAAAGTAATTATACTTGCTCCATTAATACTGACATCAGCTGCAAATGTAGAAGTTCCTACTCTGGAAACATTAAATGCACCAGTACCGCTTCTGACAAAAGTTACATTATTATTGAAATCATCAGTATAAGTATTGTTATTATTTAATCTCATTCTATTTGCACTAGAATTAGTAATGGTAGTTACACCATTAAAAATTGAACCACCTCTTGAGTCATCATTATAGTTTCCGTTTTTCGTTAATGTGGTTACACCATTAAAAGTACCACCTTCAATTAATAATCTAGGGGAAGTTGACGTAAAATTTGCATTAAAAATATTATTTTCTCTAAATCTAATTCTGCTACTTCCTGTTAATGTTAAAGATTGTGGAGTGGCTCCATTTTGAATGAAATTTCTAAATCTTAATTCTCCAGCAATAAATCCTCCAACACCAATGGTAATAGTTTTTCCATTGGCAAGAGTTCCTAAACCACCATTTTGACCAAATCTAACTCCATCACAGTTGGCATTGGTAGATTGCACAGTAATATTTTGGTTGTAAAGGTTGTTGCTGTTTGCA
>CAYRAD010000192.1:0-5563 GCA_964422135.1 uncultured Vicingus sp. | reverse complement strand
TAATAATTCTGCATTATTATTGGCTGTTAATACCTCAACCTGAAATTTGTCTTCATGTTCTTCAATTACCTCTAAAGCTTGTGTGCCAATAGAACCTGTAGAACCGAGTATTGCAATTTTCTTTTTTGCCTCTCTCCCGTCCCCTCTTCTATAGAAAGGGGAGTTTAAATCATCTATAGTTTTATCTCCTTTCATCCTATCAAATAAAGTCTATACATGAAAATAATTTATTTTTTTCTTGAATTCAGTTTAATTTCATCCAGAAGAAGGCTTTTTGCCTGTTCATATGATTTGATATGGATATAATGTCCGTTTCCTATTTTTGCAATGTCTGACATCGATTCGACTGTCCATTTTTCATTTTTAACTCCTACCACCGAAATTGAAACACCTTTCTTCAAGTTGGCTTCTACATTGTTTAAAATTCCTTTATCTCCTTTGTCAAGGTTAAAAGCTCCATCTGTGGCAATAATTACTTGGTTATTACCATCTTCAATTAAATTCTCTCTTGCTACCTGATAAGCTTTTTTTATTCCCTTACCTCCTGCTGTATAACCTCCGGCCGTTAAATCTTGAATTAATTGGGTAATGGATGCTTTTTCAGTAACGTATCTTGATTCTAATATTACTTCAGTGGAAGAAGAATACGTTACAATAGCTAGTTTATCAATAGGTCTTAACCCGTTTAATAATTCTATCATTGAAGCTTTTAACAGATCCAATCTTCCTTTTTGTTTCATCGAAACTGAAACGTCAATACAAAAAACAACATTGTTAGGTGCATATAAATTAATGGGCAAATCTTTTGTTGATATGGTGTCTTCTGGTTCTATCGCCACCGGTATCTCAACAACTGTATCCTTTTTTATTGCCATTATTTCTTCTTCCGTTGGTTCTCCTAACTGGAATTCAATAAATCCATTTTTTTCATTCACATAAAAATCCTGTTCTTTGGTTCCATATCCTTCAGCATTTACAACTAAATAATAGTTATCCCATTTTAGGTTCTGCACGGTCTCTCCTGATTTTGAAGTTATCAGTTTTTTGTAAATTAAACCATCCCAGATTATTTCAACCTGTGCATTTTTAATTGGTTTTTTGGTGTTTACATCAATCACTTTAACTTTAAGATCGGCTCTGAGTTCCTTGTCCTGTTTTTTTGTTCTAAAATCAGGGCATTTTAACGACTCATTCACATTAAAAGTTAAGGCATTGCCTTCTAATGTAAATGTAATAGGCTCATTGTTTACACTTATCCAAACAGGAATGTCCTTTTTAAATTTCCCTTTTCTTTTAGGTGTATATTTTATTCTGACAATAATAGTGCTATCAGGCAAGATCTCTTTTTTAGAAAATTTCACGTCAATTCCATAAGGTTCTTCCACTCTTAAAACAATAGCTGTTTTTGTTCCGGCATTGGTCAGTGTAAAGTCAAAATATTTGATGTCTTCTTTATTAATATCCCCTAAATCATAATGTGATTGATTAAATATAACCTGCCCATCGAGATAATTACAAAAAGAGATGAATATGAGGATAAATAATAATTTTTTCATGCCAAATAAATCGTTAATTTTTTGACTTAAAATCAACTTTGCTGCCAAAGTTACAATTTGTTTTCTGATAAAAAATATTCCTTTTACAGATGTCCTGCAAGTACGGTGGTTTTTTTAAACTTTTTTACCTCACCATTTAGATCAAAAACTTCCACAAATATGATGTATATTCCAATTCCTGCTTTTTCATTGTTATCATTTATTCCGTCCCAGCTATATGTCCCTGATGTTCCCAACAATTCATTTTTAACCAGTTTTCTGATTAATCTTCCTTTGGAATCATAGATAACTATATTGGCAACATATCCAGGATTCGGAAAATTGTAAGATATATTTACTACATCATCGTAGCCATCATTATCTGGCGAAAAAGATTGTGGATCAATATTAATCTCTCCACCGTCAGTATTTGCTTTTAAATATTGAGAGTTTTCAAAACCGGGGGTTGCAAAACCAACATCTTCAGCTGCCGAATGCCAGTTGGTAACATCATTGGTAGGTCTTTCATAGTCTATTCGTTCTAACGAAACCCCTTTAAAACTGTTTAATAATGCAAAGTGCATGTCTTCATTATAATGAAAACTATCTACAACCAAATTTAAGTTATTGATGAGGTAAACATCACCTTCATCGTTGCTGTAGGTTGGCAAACTTGTCATTTGTAACAATGCAGAAGTAACCGTATTTAAATATTCTGTTTGAATGTTATTGGCATCTTTCGTAAGCACAACAAATTCTCCAGGTAAAATTAATTTGGGTTGTGTTATGAGGGGTTTATAATTATCAATGCTATCATTATCAAGGTTAGCTAAATTCCAATTTTCTAAATTGATAAATTTGTTAGAATTGTTGTAAATTTCCACAAAATCAGCTCCTCCGGTAAAAGGATTAAACAATACTTCATTGATAACAATATCTTCAAAAAAACCTTGTTCTGGTAAAGCAAAAATAGCAGTGTTATTAGACCCGATTGTATTTCCTACACAATCGAAAGCACCAGTAACTGTTACCACATATTTTATTTGAAAAACAAGTTTATTGCTCAAGTTAAGTTGTACATTTTTATTGTCGATAATGGTTGTTGAGCCAATCGTTATGCCATTATCAATAGCATAAATGGCAGCCAACATTCCGTCAGCATCTACAATTTCACTAAAAGTTACAATGACCGTAGAGTCGTTAATAGCATTAGCTTCGGTAAGTTGCGGCAATACTACATCTGGATTAGTTCCAAAAGCTGTATTTTGCGTTCCAGGAGTTCCTCCATACCATTTGGTAGAGGCAATCCAATTGTCAGCTTCTCCACATGGATTGTTAGGATCAATCATTTCGAGGCTCCAACCACCATCTTTTTTGTTATCATCCTGATACCATGTGTCGTAATAATGAACTTGATGTACTAAAGAAGTGTCAGGAGCAAAAATGCTAATTTCATCATCACTGTTATTTAATGATGGCATACTATTAACGGTAATCACTTTACCAAATGGTGAGAACTGATTTTCAAAACTGTTATCACAGATAATAATGTATTCTCCAGGTAAAATTTTTCCAGCATTAAGTTGGTCCATACTCATTAAATCTGAAATCCAACAACCTGTTAAATCAATAATTTTTGAAGTGTTATTGTATAATTCTAAATAATCTTCTGTTGGCAATCCCATTGTTGGGGAAGGATCGGCAAATAATTCATTAATTACCACTTCATATTTTGTAGGGGCTTTTCCTATTCCAAAATTAATGGTGTTTAAACTCAATAAATTACCAGAACAATCATTAGCTCCAGTTATGGTTAAGGTATAAACTGTAGTAGAATCTAAAGCAGGGGTAACGGTCAAAGTTACGCCTTGATTATCTATATCAACGGTTGCTTGTGTGCTAGAAATTCCTCCAGTTAACACATAACCAGCATTTGTTAGACTTGTACTGTCCATTGTTTCGTTAAAACGCACATCAAATTGAGTTCCTGAAATGATGTTTACCGATGCAATAGTTGGAGCTTGAGTATCAGGTAAGGTATCAAAAACAGAGTTTTGAGTTCCTGGAGTTCCACCTATTGGATTCATTGAAGCAATCCAATTGTTAGCATTACTACAAGGGTGAAGTGGGTTAATTCGTTCTAAGGTCCAACCACCATCATCTTTAACATTATCTTGATACCAACTGATATCGTATTTTACAATATCAATGATGTTATTGTTGTTATCGGTTAAGGTTAAGCTATCACCACCATTGGTTAATGCCGTCATAGAAGAAATACCAATTACATTTCCAAAAGGAGAATATAAAGCAGTATCATTTACATCACATAATATCACATAACTATTCGGATTTAAAATATAATTGGAAAGCGATTTAGCAGTAGTTGAATTAATTAATTGCCAATTGTTAAGCACAAAAGCATTGCTTGATGCATTATATAGCTCTACAAATTCTTGCATAGGAAGTCCCAATTGAGGATTAGGGTCTGCAAAAATTTCATTAATAATTACATCAGAAGAATTGGGAGCAATAACTACCAAATAAGTAAAGGGTTGAACAATAGAGGTTATGGCATTAGTGGCTGTATCTTGAACGTTTGTAATGGTGAGGTTGTAATTTTGCCCATTAGTAAAAGGAGTCCCAAAAGTTAAATGAACTAAAGAAGAATCAAGAACATCACGAGTTGCAATGCTTGGATTTCCAATACCTAAATCAACAGCATAATTAGTTAAAGTTTGAGATGTAGTTAAATCTAAAGGCTCATTAAAATAAGCGTCTAATTGTGTTGAATTAACTACAATTAGGGAATCTAAAGTAGGTGCAACATTATCTACAAAAGCAGTACCTGTAACATTAAAATTATCATAAAAGAAAAGTGCAGAACGGGTTGAGGTATAGCGAGAATAAACACCGAAATAGGCTGAGGAATTATGGGTATTATCCAGCACGCCACCCTCTAAAACATAAGTTGTTGCACCAGTGGTATCAGACAATACTTGCCAATTTCCTAAATTGTCTCGAGTAACTTGTATAGCAACATTTACGGGGTTTGTGCCAACTCGGCCGTCAATTCCGTCAATAATCTCCGTTTCGGTAGTTCCATCCTGTCGGTACAGACTAATTTCATCGGTAGTATTTCCAACTTTTATAAAGTAGCCATTTAAGGCACCTCTTAAATTGGCTTGGTCGGACACTAAATAAATTTTAGCATAATTACTTGATGAAGGATTGAAATTCATTTGCACAAAAAACTCCCAGCTTGCATTATTGATTGCAGCAGAAGGAGTAGATAAATAAGCGGTATCAGTTTGAGCGGGAGCGTTTAAATGTAATTGTTTAGTAGCATTGATTTCGTATTTAGCAGTTTCTCCAGCCCAAATAGGATTGGTGGTATAATTGCTATCAGTAAAATCATCAAAAAATTGCGCTTTGCAGTTAAAGCCAATAATAACCAATAAACAAAGGGTTGAAAATTTCTTAATCATGTAGTAAAAGTATATTTAGGATTTTAAAATTACGAACAATTATGTTAAATCTATAAAGTTGGAGTTTATCTTTTCATTAATCGAAACTATTTATCCTACTTTTGTCTTTTAAATTTTATAAAAATGAAAATAGCAGTTGTTGGTGCTACTGGAATGGTAGGAAACGTAATGTTAAAAGTATTAGAAGAAAGAAACTTTCCTTTAACAGAATTATTAGTGGTTGCTTCAGAAAAATCGGTTGGGAAAGAGTTGGAATTTAAAGGTAATAAACTTACTGTTATTGGTTTGCAAGAAGCTGTTGAAGTAAAACCTGATATTGCTATTTTTTCTGCAGGAGGAGACACCTCATTAGAATGGTCACCTAAATTTGCTGCGGTAGGAACTACGGTTATAGATAACTCTTCAGCATGGAGAATGAATCCGAACCACAAACTGATTGTTCCTGAAATTAATGCCCATGAACTTACAGAAAATGACAAAATAATTGCCAACCCCAATTGTTCAACCATACAAATGGTATTGGTGATGCATCCATTACAT
>CAYRAD010000191.1:3860-5608 GCA_964422135.1 uncultured Vicingus sp. | reverse complement strand
GTTCCATTACAAATGGTTCGTGCAGTTGGTGAGAATAGTTTCCAGCCTAAGATTGGTTTCAAGACTCGTTACGGACTTGCTGCTAACCCATTCGCTGCCTCTGGTGCAGTTGCTGCTGGTGACACAGTTAATACGGACGCTTCTCTTGATGCAAATACCAATGCTTGGTATCGTCGCGTTAAAGTTACAAACTTAATGTAAAGTTAATAATAATAAAATTAAGTTAAAACTTAGGGAGAGCTTTTGCTCTCCCTTTTTTTATGTGAGTTAAAGTGTCACATTTTTGTTACCGTTTTGTTAAAATTCAAAAGTCCTTCATAAATAATTGTATAACATATTTTAAAAGGAAATCATATGAAAACAAAATTTATAATTACAATATTTCTATCTTTTTTACTCTCAACATTTGCTCATGCTAGAGATCAAATTAGGATTGTTGGTTCTTCAACAGTATATCCTTTCACCACAGTAGTAGGTGAAGCTTTTGGTAAAAGTACTGACTTTAAAACTCCTGTTATTGAATCTACTGGTACAGGTGGTGGTTTTAAATTATTTTGTAAAGGAATAGGATCAAAATATCCAGATTTTAATAATGCAAGTCGCGCAATTAAAAAATCTGAAATTGAAAAATGTAAAAATAATGGTATTACTATAATAGAAATTAAAATTGGATACGATGGTATTGTTTTTGCAAATAGTAAGTCCACTTCTCAAGTCAAATTTACACGTAAAGAAATATATCTTGCTCTTGCAAAAGTTATTTTAATAAACGGTAAACTTGTAAAAAATCCTCATAAAAAATGGAGTGACATAAATTCCTTTTTACCAAACACAAAAATTGAAGTACTTGGCCCGCCTCCTACTTCTGGTACAAGAGATGCTTTTGTAGAGTTGGTTATGGAAAGTGGTGCAAAAACTTTTCCAGAACTAAAATCTTTACGAAAAACAGATAAGAAAAAGTTTAAAGCAATCTCACATGGTATTCGTGAAGATGGTGCTTATATAGAAGCTGGTGAAAATGATAATCTGATTATACAAAAAATTGGTGCAAATCCAAATGCGTTTGGTATTTTTGGTTTTAGTTTTTTGGATAGTAACATGGATAAAATTCAAGGTTCTATTATCGAAGGAGTTGAACCGAATTTTGAAACCATTGCAGATGGTTCATACAAAGTATCAAGACCACTTTTTATGTATGCAAAAAATGAGCATATAAAAAGTGTTCATGGTATGAAACAGTTTATTCAATTTTATACATCAAATATAATGATGGGGAATGAAGGAGTTCTTGCAGATAAAGGTTTAATTCCTCTTCCTATTCGTGAATACAAAGCTTTAATTGCAAAACTTAACTAATGAAATGTGTTTTTATCAAAACAGGTATTCAAAAAATAGGTATGTATCACTGTCCTTTTATGTATAAATAATTATATAAATCATAACAATTAGGAGAACATAAATGACATTTTTCATTGGAACACTTACGTTTGAAATAGGCATATGGGATTTTTTAAAAAGAGTTGGAAATAAAATATCGAAAGGTGTTGTGGCATACGGTACAGCAAGAGCTGCTAGTGAATTAAAGATGCAAGGATACCATAATGAATCTGCATCGCTTTTACGAAGTTTAGAAGATCAAAGAAAAATATAAATCAAGAGGGATTTATCCCTCATTTTTTTTATTATAAATAGATGTATGGTTACAGCAACATCACCAATATCAAGACAACCCACAAAGTTAGACTATG
>CAYRAD010000191.1:0-3760 GCA_964422135.1 uncultured Vicingus sp. | reverse complement strand
TATAAATAGGGTTGAGCAGATTTGATAAGCTTTAACAAATATCAAATCTTATGACTTAATTTCTGGTAACGACTCGTCGCGGCTTACTAGTGTCAATATAGCAAAGAGAGACATCAACTCTGCTCATTTTTTGAAAGTATACATTATGAATTTAGATGAATTAAAAAAAGAAGCATACAAAGACCTTCCCATTACAAATCAAGAACACCTTGATCAAGAAGCATATAAAAATCAAGAAATAAAAGCAAAATGGTTAGATTATAAATCTAGGTTTGAACTTTTACTTACCAAAAATAAAGGTGATTACCAAAAGTTATATCGTGAGAAATGGGAATACTATGGTGGTAAATCTGACGCAAAAGTATATGTACAAAAACCTTTTGACTTAAAGGTTCTTAAATCCGATCTAGCAATGTATATTTCTTCTGATGAGGAAATAATAGAACTTTCCAACAAAATTAGTTATTTAGAATATACCATTAAGTATTGTGAAGGTGTAATAAAATCTATTGACAATAGGGGTTGGGATACTAAGAACGCTATTGAGTGGAAAAAATTTGAGGCTGGTATGCTATGACCAATATAATAACTCACGAATGTTTTCCTACAATTGTATCTTCTTTTACTCTTGAACTTGCTCATGGAAATATGATTGATTATATAGAAAAGAAAAATGCATCTGAAACTGCCATCAAACAAACAGAAGATGACTTACATAAAATAGATGTTTTTAAACCATTAGTACATAGTATCTTAGATAATACAAAAATAGTTTTGAATAATCTAGATTACTATCACGATTCCATAGAGATTACTGGTATGTGGGCAAATCAGATGGGAATGGGACAAACACATCCACCACATACTCATTCAAATAATTTTTTATCTGGTGTGTATTATCTGTATAGTTCTGATGAAACTGCACCGATACAGTTCTTTGATCCAAGAGCTCAAGCTTCTGTATTACAACCAAGAAAAAAATCTAACCGATATAATTCAAGTATGGTACAATTTAATTCTGTTGAAGGAACAGGATATATTTTTCCATCTTGGTTAATGCATTGGGTGCCGACAAATGTTCATGAAAGAATTAGTATATCTTGGAACATTATAGTTAGAGGCCCTTACGGACAATATAATAGTTTGCAAAATGCGAATATCTAAAAAAAATGAAGTGTACCTAGTTCTAGAAGATTTAGAACCTTCAACACAAGAAGAACTATCAACCTTCTTTACCTTTGAAGTGCCAGGCGCTAAGTTTATGCCTATGTATCGTAATCGTATGTGGGATGGTAAAATTCGTTTGTTTAGTCCAGCAAGTGGTGAAATATATGTTGGACTTCTACCTTACATAAAAGAATTTTGTTCAAGAAATCAAATTAAATATATACTAGAAGAAGGAGTAGAGAATGAACGCATTGTTGAAAAACAAGTCGTCAAAGGATTTATCAAATCCCTCAAACCAAAATCAAAGGGAAAATCTCTTAAAGTTCGTGATTACCAAATTGATGCAGTACAACATTGCCTTTCAACATCTCGTTCTCTTCTTGTTTCTCCTACTGCTTCTGGCAAGTCGCTTATAATATATTCGTTAATTCGTTATTACCATATGATGGGTTTGAAAACTCTAATACTTGTTCCTACAACTTCTTTAGTAGAACAAATGTATTCTGATTTTGAAGATTATGGTTGGAGCTCTGGTACATACTGTCAAAAGATATATCAGGGACATGATCGCAAAGTTACAAAAGATGTTGTGATATCTACTTGGCAATCTCTTTATAAGATGCCAAAAAAATATTTTGAAAATTTTGGTTGCGTGATTGGAGATGAAGCTCATTTGTTTAAGGCAAAATCTCTTACAGGTATAATGACTAAGTTACACCTATGTAAGTACAGACATGGCCTTACAGGAACGCTAGACGGTACACAGACACATAGACTTGTATTAGAAGGATTATTCGGGCCCGTAGAAAATGTAGTTAGTACAAAAGAGTTAATTGATAATAAAACTCTTGCAAACTTAAAAATAAAATGTATAGTTTTGAATCATCCAGAATCAACAGGTAAGCTTATAAAGGAATTTACATATGCTGAAGAATTGGAATATGTTGTCACTAACCATAAAAGAAATAATTTCCTTGTTAATTTATTACACCATGTTTCTGGCAATACTCTTTGTTTGTTTCAGTTAGTAGAGAAGCATGGAACACCATTATATAA
Source organism: uncultured Vicingus sp. (assembly GCA_964422135.1). Taxonomy (GTDB): domain Bacteria; phylum Bacteroidota; class Bacteroidia; order Flavobacteriales_E; family Vicingaceae. The sequence continues at coordinate 1,537 of CAYRAD010000191.1, read as the reverse complement.
TCAAGTTAAAGAACAAATAAAAGACCGTGAAATATTTTTTGTTTATGGCGGTACGAATACCGATACAAGAGAAAATATTAGGGCTATTGTAGAGAATGAAAAGAGTTCAATTATCGTTGCAAGTTATGGTACGTTTTCTACTGGCATTAATATTCGTAACATTAATAACATCGTGTTTGCGTCACCATCAAAGTCCAGAATTAGAGTATTGCAGTCAATCGGTAGAGGTTTGCGGGCAAGTGAGAGTAAGGATTCTATTTTAGTATTTGATATATCTGATGATATGTCTTATAAAGGAAGAAGGAATTTCACACTTTCACACTTTACAGAACGAATAAATATATACAATGAACAACAGTTTACGTATGAAATTAGCAAGGTAAATCTAAAATGAATGAACCCACATATAAAGTTTTAAAACTTACGAATGGGGAAAATATTATCTGTTTAGCTAGTAATGAACTTATTGATGGTAAATATGAAATAGAGCTCCCCTTAAAAATGGAAGTTATTTCTCGGCCAACAAAAAATGGTTCTGTTGAGTCTTTAAATTTAAGTAGATGGATTGGGCCTTATACAGAAGAAACAATTTTCTCAATTAAAGAGTCACACATTCTTTTAATTGCTGCAGCATCCGAAGGATTAATTCGGTATTATGACCATGCTGTAAAAGAAATGGAACAATGGAATCAGCCAGAAGATAAAAAACTTTTAGAAAATATTAACGAAGATGATGTATACGATCAATTATTAAAAGAATTAGTGGTAGATAATAAATCTATTCATTAATTGGGATACATACCCATTATACATATTATTTTTAAAATGTCAAGTTACTTTATTGTTCTTCATAGTTCCTTGACATTTTGTTAGTTTTGTTGTATTATCTATAAATGAATTGATTGTGTAAGGAGTTTCTATGCCAAAAGCAAAAAAACAAAAAGGCGTCCATTACGTAGACAATAAAGAATTTCTTAGAGCTATGATTGAGTTTAAAGAAATATGTAATGATGCTAGAGAAAAAGAAATTGAACGTCCACCAGTATCTAATTATATCGGTGAATGTTTTTTAAAAATAGCAACTCACTTATCTTACAAACCAAACTTTATTAATTACACTTACAGAGAAGATATGATTTCTGATGGTATTGAAAACTGCTTACAATACGTGGAAAATTTTAATCCAGAGAAATCAAATAATCCCTTTGCATATTTTACTCAAATTATTTACTATGCATTTCTACGTCGAATTGCAAAAGAAAAGAAACAAACTCACGTAAAAAATAAGATGATAGAAAATGTTTCTTATGAATCTTGGGAAAAAATGTCTGGTGATGATTCTTCATATTCTGTTGTAGGTTTTGATCCAACTATAATGCTTCCTGATGAGGATGTATATAAACCTAAAAAGAAACCAGTAAACAAAACTAAAGGCCTTGAAACCTTTATGGAGAAAAAAGATTGAAGATTGCGATTATAACCGATACACATTTCGGTGCAAGGAATGATAATCTAAACTTCAACGATTACTTCTATA
>CAYRAD010000190.1:0-5614 GCA_964422135.1 uncultured Vicingus sp. | reverse complement strand
AAGTGATGACTTTTGATGAGTACTTGGAAAATACAAAAGTAAAAGAGTTGAAAGAAAAGTTGTATGTTTAAATTCTCTTAATCGTAACAGGGTTCTTCTTTAACGGTTTTAAATTCACCCTGAGAATCTTCAGATACAAAGTGCAATGAATTTATCCAACCTATATCTGAGTCAATTATGGAATAATCATCATAAATTTTATCAATTGTAAATTGAACTGGTTCACCCCAATATTCTATGGTGCAGTTTATTGTAACTTTGTCTTTAATTTTTATCATTTCGTTTATTATATATGAAGCCTCATCACCACCGGCACTAATATAGATATGATTTTCTTCAATTGTAAATTTACTTAGCCCATAATGGCATTCTTCATAATAAACCCACTCTCCGACATATTCACCTTCATTCATTTTTGTAAGTTCGGTAAAAGAATTTGGGATAATAGCAATAATTTCTTGAATATCTGTGCACGGTTTTAGTTTAAATTCTTTTTGATTTTCCTGAAGTGTGAGGTACAAGCCATCAGGTTCAAATTCTTCTTCATTTAAATGTAACACTTTTGAGTTTTCCGTTTTTTCAAACTCAAATGTAGATATTGGTTCTCCTTCACTTATGTTTTCTTCTGCAAGACATTTTAAAGAAACTTTTCCTTTGTTCTCGGTTACCTCTGTAATTGCAAATTGTCGTCTATCTAATTTATCATATTGTTCGTAATAATATTCTTCACCTATGTACCATTCTTTTGGAGAGGCTGCATTATTACCAATTAAAAATTTGTGTGAGGAAGCTAAACAATCACTAACATTATAGTATTTACCATCTATTTTTTTTAGAACAATATAGTCACCTTCAAGTTCAGTCAGGTACTCGACACCTTTAGTATTTAGGTCTGTGTTTCCATCAGATTCCGAAATTGTCTCTTCAGAATTATTTACTTCATCTTTGGTGTTTTCTGAACCGCACGAAAACGATAGTAAAATAAGTAAACACCAATATACATTTAATCTAATTATCTTCATAATATTTAAATTTGCACTCCTATAATACAAATATCGTCAATCTGCTCCAAATTTCCTTTCCAGTTTTCAAATGTTTCACCAATAATTTCTCTTTGCTCTTGCATTGATTTATCCTGAATACTTAAAAGCAATTCTCTGAATGGCTTATACATGAATTTCTTTCCTTTAGGTCCACCAAACTGATCGGCAAAGCCGTCAGAGAAAATATAAATGCTGTCACCTTTTTCTAAACTCAGTTTATGATTGGTGAAAGGTGAATTATTCGTGAATTGGCCAACAGGTTGTTTATCTGCCTTTATTTCTGTTAATTTATTGTCTCGGATGTAATACAAGCTATTGTTAGCCCCGGAATAGTTTAATTCATTGGTTTTCAGATTTAACGAACATAGCGCAATGTCCATTCCATCCTTAACTTCTTTGTCAGAATCCATAAATGTTTCTATAACTAAATCTCTTGTTTTATTGAGGATTTGGGCTGGCTCTGTTAATTTAAATTCGCGAACAGCCCTATTCATAGCATTATGGCAAACCACACTTACCATAGCTCCCGGAACTCCATGTCCGGTGCAATCTGCTGCGGCAAATAAAACAACAGCTCCCTCTGACTCCCCCTGAGGGGGAGAACCAGTTGTTTTTTTTGCCCCTCCTTTGGAGGGGTTGGGGATGCTTTCTATCCAATAAAAATCTCCGGCAACAATGTCTTTAGGTTTATAAACAATAAAAGAATCGGGTAAGCATTCCTTTACCAGTCGGGTAGGAGGAAGAATGGCTTCCTGTATTCTCTTGGCGTAAGTAATGCTATCGGTAATTTCCTGATTTTTTTCGTCAACCAGCTGCTTCTGGGTTTCAACTTCTGTTTTTTGAAGTTCAATTACTTGCTTTTGTTTTCTGGTAATTCTCAATCTGTTAATGACAAAAAAAGCAAAAATCAGTACCAAAATTAATCCTAATGCAATAGCATAACTGATTATTTTTTGTCTCTGTTTTTGTTCTTCAGCAATGGCTAACTGTTTTTCATTTTCTTTTTCATCTATAGCTTTCTTTTTTTCGTATTCGTACTGCATTTCTTGTTTAATTACTTCTTTTTGAGTTTCTTCATTGTAGAGGCTATCTTTCATTGAAATATATAACTCAAACATAGCTAATGCATCCTTATATTTCCCTTGTTTTTTATAACATTCAAATAATATCTTGGAAGGATACTCAGTTTCTGATATTGAACCTATTTCATTTGCAAGAGTTATGGCTTGATTAGCATATTTTATGGCAGTTTTAAAATCACCTTGTACCTGATAAAGTGCACTAATATTACTTAATGAATTTGCAACACCAAATTTATTTCCGATTTCTTCTCTAATTTTTAAACCTTGTAAATGATATTCTAATGCTTTATCGTAGTTTTTTAGTTCCCCATAGATATTACCAATATTACTCAGTGTCATTGCAGCTCCATTCTTGTCATCAATTTCTTCTTTAATTTTCAAGCATCTGTTTAAATAATCCAGCGCTTTTTCATGTTCACTATTTTTAATATAAATGGATCCCAGGTTGTTTAAAATAGTTGAAATACCTTTTTTATCTCCTAATTCTTCTTTAATAGATAGACTTTTATTAAAGTATTCCAACGATTTCTGCACATCACCTTGCGAGTAATATATACTACCAATATTATTCAATATGTTTGCTGTACTATTTTTATCACCAAGCTCTTCTTTAATTTTTAGTGCTTTTGTATAATTATCAATTGCCAAAGCAATCTTGCCCTGTTCCTTGTTAATCATGGCAATATTGTTGAGTGATGAAGCCATGCCATTTCTATCACCCATTTCTTTTCTAATATGGTATCCTTTGTCGTAATATTCTATAGCTTTTTGATAGTCACTTTTTGCCCAAAAAGAAATTCCTTGTGTGTTTAATGCAATAGCTTCATATTTTTTATTGTTGATTTTCTTGGCTAAATCGTATTGTTTTTGTGCATAGTAGAAGGCAGAATCTGGGTTAGAATAAACATAACCTTTTAAACAAATATCCAACATAGCTTCCAATCTTGTAGTATCTGGTTGCGATTTATCATTCCAAATACCAAATAGACTATCAATATTAACCTGAGCAGTAAGCTGAAGAGTGCTTGTTAAAATGAACAGGTATAGTAGAATAGATTTCATATATAACTAATTGGGGGATAAAAGTAACAAAACAATGTAATTACTGATAATTAAACTTTTTAGGAATTTCAGCCTTAAAGACAATTTCTTTATTCGTTACAGGATGTATAAAAGTAATTTGATGAGCATGCAAAAAAAGGCTGTCAGTTGCATAGGTAAAAGGATTATTGATAAAATAAGTTTGATCTTTATGTCCAATATCCCCAACAATTGGATGGCCTAATTCAGCTAAATGCAATCGGATTTGATTGGTTCTTCCTGTAAAAGGAGTAACCTTTAGCAAAGTTTGGTCTTTATCAATTCTTCTTTCTAGAACTTCTATTTCTGTGTGTGAAGTTTTGCCATCTTCATCAATTTTCCGTGCACCACCCACTAAAACCTCTTTCCCGATAGATTGAGATAAATTAGAAATATCATTTTCAACAATGCCTTCTACTAAAGCGATGTATTGCTTTTTAACCGTTTTATTCTCAAATTGTTCACGTATATTATTGGCAACTGCTTTATTTTTAGCTATAACAACAATTCCTGTGGTATTGGCATCAATCCGATGTGTTAGTTTAAAATCAACTTCATGAAAAGCCAAATTTAATATATTTAAAAGTGTATTTCTTACAAATCTTCCTGAAGCATGAACAGGTAAAGGAGAAGGTTTATTGACAACCAATACTTCGTTGTCATTATAAATGAGTTGAATGTTTGGATTTATATTAGGTTCAATTCTGGGGTCAGTCTGATGGGTGGCAACTTCTCCAGCTTTTACTTTATAATTAATTGTTACTTTTTTGTCATCAATTTTTAAATTTCCGGAGTTTATTTTTTCAATCCATATTTGTGCTTTTGAACGTGGTACTGCATTCAAAAAAAAATCAACCACGGTTAATCTTTCGTATTTTTTTTTGACTGTAATGGTATAGGTAAACGATTCCGGAATACTTCCGGGTAAAGGGTTAGAAACATTTACTATGGCTTCTTTGAAAACTTCAGGATTCATAATCATCGGTACTGAGTATAGCAGTAACCATTTTCTTCGTTTCATTGGGGACGGCAAATGAATAAATTGAAAATAATAAGGATAAAATAAAAATATTATTCATAACTCAATTTTAATTCTAAGCAAATGTATTAATCATAATTTATACCAGACATGATAATTGACATAAATTAATGGCTATGATATTATTTATAATTCTATTAGTAATTTTATGTGATGAGATGGGATTTAACTTATTATACATATAAATTTAAATAGAACTATTCAACAATGGTTTGCTAATAAAGTTTGAAATTTTATTGAAATTAAAAGAATAATGGCTTATATTTAAGCTATAAAGGCAACTAATATTCCATTGACTCGTCTTTAATTTATTATAAATAAATTACTTGAATCATGAAACTAATTATCACTATTGTACTTTCTATTATCCTAAGTGTATTTTCTTTTGGCCAAAACCAAAGAGTAAAGGGCAAACCCTGTCAAAGTCCTATTCCAGGTGCTTCTTGTAACCCTGGCGGTGATGTTATAATGGATGGCAATGGTTCTTTGGGAATGACATACTCAAATACAGCATGTGGTTTAAATTATGTTCAGGTTTCACTAAAAACAACACAGAGGTATGCAACTCCTCCTGGAACTGGATTCCCTGCGACCTTTAATATTTCAGGTATTCCTATTTGTGCAACAATTGTTCAGGCTTATGTTTGGTGGGGAGGATCTGGTTCTACTGGTTCAGGAAGTGACCCCAGCTTTACTTTTAATGGAAATCCTCTTTCCGGGAATGTTACTGGAACAGGTCCTGATAAATGTTGGGGATATGGTGGAACGGTTAATTACAGGTATGATGTAACTGCTCTTGTAACTGGTAATGGAGCTTATACTTTTAGTTCGACAATGGGGGATCAAGTTGATGGGGCAACTTTAATGATAATATATACTGATCCTAATGCAGCGTATCAGGGAACCATACAAATAAATGATGGAGATATTACTAATAATAGTGGAGGAGCTTCAAATGCAACAATGTCGGGATTAAGTGTTTGTGGTAATTCTACTTATGGTGAAGCTTTTTTAATTACCAGTGATAATCAGGATAATCAACCTCCAGCTACTCACACTTCAACCTTAAATGGTGCTCCTACATCTTTTCCGAATTCATTTTATAATTTTGATATGATTAATACCAATTTTACTACCGGTCAAACTACATCGGCATTTGGTGTTTCTCCTGCTTCTGGTGATTGTTATGACTGGATGCTAATGGGTATTTATTTTCAAACAACGACATGTGTAGTATGTACACCACCACCAGGTTTAACAGCCACTTCAACAACTGTTGATGCTACATGTGTTTGTGATGGAAGTGCCACTGTAAATCCTGTTGGAGGAGCTACTCCATACACTTTTTCTTGGAATACTTCTCCGATTCA
>CAYRAD010000189.1:0-5628 GCA_964422135.1 uncultured Vicingus sp. | reverse complement strand
ATTTTTGAAATTACCTGAAATAGATCAGGTAAAGCGATTTTCCGATATATTAAAGTTCAGTACAATTGCAGGATTAATGGCTTTTTTTATAGATAATATTTTTGGATAGAATTACCCTATCAATTCCAATAGTTGTAGAAAATGCTTTTATTTACTACATTTATTTTTTTTACTACCAATAGGCTCGCCTTCAGACCAATAGCAAAAAAAATATTGTCATTCTGATTCCGATTTATCGGAAGAAGAATCTCAAATATTAAATGTTCATTTGACATTTGAGATTTTTTAGGTACGCATTATTGTGATGAACCATTATTATATGCATCAATTAAAGCATTTTTTTCTTCCCAGGAGGATTTTTTCATAATATTTCTTAGTTCTAAGAAAAAAAGATGTTGCTGATTTATTTTAAAATATGTTCTGTTCCCGGAAACAGTTTTTCGGACAAGTTGAATCGATAATAAGTTGGCTAATTCGTCTCGTACTGCCATTGCATTGAAACCTAAAGTTGAACTCAGCTCCCGTACATAATAAGAATTATTCGGGTGTTTTAATAATTTTTTTAATATTCCTAAACGTACTTTGGATGTTATTATTTTTTCTATCATAACGTATGTAATAAACATACATATGTATAGTATATACATACAATATAAATGCCTATTTTTTTGATTATTCTAATTGTATAAAAATCATGTTCTTTTTAAAGGAATCCATAAAAGGTAGAAGTAGTTTTCAAGAGAAGGAAAATAGATTGAAAAATAATATTTATAACAACGCAAACTGACTTTATACAACTGTAGTTTTCACACTGAAATGAAACATTTTAATAAAAAGTTTATAAATCTGTTGAAGTTTTTTGGATTCGCCGTGTATAAATAGTAGGAATATTTTTTTATGACATAAACAAATAAAACAAAATATATTTTATGTTGAATAAATAGGATTATAAAATGAACGTATTCGGAGTATTCCCCTGGCTTTTCTGTGCAATCACCATGGAAATTTTATGGGGTATAAATATATCCATAACAATGGGGTTATGGATTTTCTTGTTTGTTCTCACAAAACTGGGTAGTGCCGCGGAATGGATGGTTCATGGTGGAAACCAAAACGATAAGAGTTAGTTTTATGCTAAGATAATTGCGAACGATTTCCTCGATAAAATTGTAACATACAATTATACGACTGAAAATGGACTGGTAAAATGGTAATTGAAATAACGACTTGAATGCAATCAAATAACAAATAGATAGAAAATAATGATGATTTCAAAAAAAGAATTTGACAAACAATTGAAAAAAGAATTAGAGAATTTATTGAAACATAAATTCAATAACAAAAAATTTCGCGAATTGAAAAAATCAATCGGGACGCCAGAATATAAAGAGGGAAATAATCCCACATCTCCAGGAAAATCCAATTTAAACAAAATTGCATCAGTTACTGAAACTGCTTTCCAAAGAGCAATATTTAATGGGAATATTTCAAAATTGAACGATTCTGGGAAAGAAATAGTATGGTTGGATTTAGAACTACCTGTCACGTTGTCGTCAAATGCGAGACGTAAATGTATTGATTTAGTTGGGTTTCTTGATAAAAATCCAATATTGTGTGAACTAAAGTATAAAAACAAATCTGATGGTGATCGCCCAGAATATGCAGTATTTGAATTATTAGCTTATTTTAATTGGGTGAAATGGAATTTTAAGAAGCTTGACGAAAATGAAGTTCATCATCAAGGTGAATTATATAAGGAATTCGGATGGAAAGAAATTGCCAACCATTCAAAACCGACATTAATTGTTGCGGCTAATAATAGATATTGGGACGATTGGTTAAAAAAAAATATACATCGAGGATGTTATAAAGAAAATCTATTGAAAAGAATTAATGATTTAAATAATAAATTAAAGATTAATATATGTTTATTTCGTACTGATGATGAAGATTTTATGACTCAAAAAAAAGAATATGGTGTTAAGGAAAAGTATGAGCCGAAAGTAACATCGAAAATATGGCGTCAGATTAAATAATGAACTTCAAAATCCATCGAGGTACTCAAGAAATCGGCGGTTCATGCGTTGAGGTGTGGACCGAAAAAACGAGAATTGTTATTGACATCGGTATGCCTCTGGTCAACAAAGACGGTACTGAATTTGACAGCCGAAATGTTGAGAGCAAAAGCATCAATGAACTTCGAAGGGAGACCATCCTACCAGACATAAATGGCTTTTACGAGGGAGACAATATAAGAGCCGATGCTGTTCTGATTTCTCACCCCCATTTAGATCATTATGGTTTGGGTAGTTTTGTCAATAAGGCGATTCCATTTTATTTAGGAAAATCGGCTCATAAATTGATTGATATTGCACGATTATTCATTGGGCGAGGTTTGGAGATTGATAAGGCTCATTATTTTGATCATAGAAAACCATTTAGCATTGGGGATTTAAACATTACTCCATACCTGAATGATCATTCAGGCTTTGATGCGTATGGATTCTTGATCGAATGTGATGGTAAACGAATCTATTATACAGGTGATTTCAGAGCACACGGACGAAAGGAAGGTATTTTTCGTCAATTTGTTAATAATCCGCCGCCGAATGTGGATTACCTTTTAATGGAAGGAACAAACCTGGGGAGCTTGGAAAAAACATGTCGTAAAGAGGAAAAACTTGAGGATGATTTAATTTCGATCTTTAAGAAATTAGATAAATTTACTTTATTTCAGTCAAGTGGTCAGAATATTGATCGGCTGGTAACGTTCTTTCGAGCCTGTAGGCGATCAAATAAAATCCTTGTATTAGATATCTATATCGCTACTGTCCTATTTAAACTGTCGAAATTGAGAAGCTCTTTGCCGCGTCCGTCAAAATCTTTTCCTGAAATAAAAGTGTTTTTTACGAAATCCCATGCAGATATACTTGGCAAGAATGATCATGAGACATTACTTTATTATTTCAAACACTATCGGGTCAGAAAGGAAGAAATTGAATCGAACCCGGGTAAATACATTATGATTACTCGACCATCATTAAAGTCATTACTGGATAAATTTGAGAATATTGATGGTGGGGATTTTATCTACTCTCTCTGGGACGGTTATCTTAAAAAGAAACGAGAGAGTCAGTTTAAAGATTACCTCACGGTTCGAGGTTTTGAGTTTCACCATGTACATACAAGTGGACATGCAGATCTTAAGACGTTAAAGAAATTGGTGACTGCTGTGAATCCGAAAATGATTATTCCGATTCATACATTTAATGCCAAAGACTATGAAAAACATTTCAAAAATCCGGTCAAGATTTTGAAGGACGGTGAATCATTAAGTATTTGAAAACCCAATAAATAGAAACATAATAATTTCTTGGTCTTATATGAATATAGAGGACTCTTTTGTTCAACAACCACGGTGTTGTAATCTATCGATTAATTTTTTCTTTTTTATAACGACCCAAACTGACTCTATACGCATGTAACTTTAGGTAAAAAGGAGTAAGATATATCAATGAATAAACAGTCTTCACGAAGGTCATTTATAAAATCAATTGCGGGAATATCTGCTAGTCTAATACTACCTACTTTATTATGGTTCAATAAGAATAAAATTTCTGGTAATAATATGGTATCTCTTATTGATCCAGAAAAATCAAAAGATCATTTGATTAAAACAGGTTTATTTGAACTCGATAATAAATTGGATGGATTTCATCCAGGACAGTTATATGTTATTGGAGGAAGACCTGCCACGGGCAAAACGGCTTTAGCTCTTACGATTCTAGGTAATATTGCAATCAATGATAATGTGTCAGCAGGACTCTTTTCATTGGAAATGAGTAAGTATCAGGTTGCTACACGCTTGTTGTGCATGGTAGCAAAGGTGGATTTTCATCTTATGAGAACCGCTAATTTGTCCAAGACACAATTAAAAGATATATTCGAAGCTACAAAATGTTTGGAGGACACCTCAATTATCATAGATGATACAGCTGACCTTTCAGTGATAAAAATGATGCATAATGCAAAACAGTTGAAAGCAGAACATGATATTAAAATTATAATCGTGGATTATTTACAGCTTCTGGGAATTGAAATTTGTGATAGTCGAAAAAATAAAATGAAATTAATCTGTCGCTCTTTAAAAATGCTAGCTGTCGAACTTGATATGCCGATTATTGTCACATTTCATCTTTTAAGGACAATTGAAGAACAGGAAGAAAAGCGACAGATGTTAAACGATTTTCTTATCGCCCCTGGAATTCAAGAATCAGCAGACACGATTTTGCTTCTTCATCGTCCTTGGATTTATACTCATAAAAAAGCTGATAAAGAAAAGGCTGAAATTATTATTACTAAAAACGTTAATGGACCAACCGGAGTTGTCAAACAACGGTTTATTGATAAATATATGATGTTTGAGCAAATCACCAATACTTAAAGTATCAATGAGTCTTGAAACTATAGACGTTAGTGATGATATTGAAGCACAAGTTATCTAAAATACAATGATTCGATTGTCGGATGGTGAATCCTTAATGGTTTGAAAAGACAATGTATTGACCGGCAACTAAACTGAATTATCATAAAGCATCTTAAAGCAACGGAGAAATAATGCATTCAATTTATTTAGCCAATCATTATTGTATTGATGACGAAATATTTCAAGATTTGATCAAACTTACCCGGAAAATGGGTTTTAGTGATATTTTTCTATTAAAGCAGCCATTCGCATTGCACCGTAAATCTAGTAGATTTATCAATATTAGTGGATTGTTGGAAGGTTATAAGCTCAAATACAAATTCGCAAGTGCATTCGATAATACTTTTTCGACAACTCAATTTGAAAAGAAAAAAATTATTATTTACAGAAATATAAATATAGATGTTATTCTGTTTACTCAAAGGCTTTTAATGGATCAGAATAGACCAATAAACATTCAGGATATTGATTTTGCAGATCGTAATCTATTACACTTCCTCAAAAACAAATCTTATTCCATCAAAACTGATTTTCCCGTGAATGAAGACATAACAGACTTTGATCATTTCTTTAGGTTATTTAAAGAAACCGAAAAACCTGGTCAGGTATTGATAGCAATCTGGACAGCCTATTTTTGGTTTTATCATCCAAAAGAGTACTGGGCTTCAAAAGGTTATTTATTTTCCTGCAATAGTAATAGTATAAAAAATATTGCGCATGAAATTTTAAATCTCTTGGAAACAAATAATAACTTTAATGAATATTTTTATCCTGGAATGCGGGTCGTTTGGACTCCAAAATGATTTTTCGTACAAAATATATTTTGGAAAAATGATAATAAAACATAAAACTGTTAAAGATTAGGCTGCATAAATTTTCCTTTCGATTTTCCGGGATAATTAAATATGTCAACTGAATTCGTCCATTTACACAACCATTCAGACTATAGTCTGTTAGACGGCGCCCAAACCGTCCAGACTTTGGTTAACACCATTGATGATCTGGGAATGGATTCTGTGGCTCTCACAGAACACGGTAATATGTTCAGCGTGATACCTTATTATAAATCAGCGAAGAAAAATGGTGTTAAACCCATTATTGGATGTGAAATATACGTGGCTCATGGCAGTCGTTTTGATAAG
>CAYRAD010000188.1:0-5657 GCA_964422135.1 uncultured Vicingus sp. | reverse complement strand
ACACCGGAAGATAGTGTAACTTGTATAGAAAGTTTAATTTATAAAGATTATTTAAAAGCTGACCCTAAATTAGCTCTTGAACTTTGGAGAGTGGCTTACAGAGTTTGTCCTCAATCACAAAAATCACTTTACATAAATGGTGTAAATATGTATAAAGATTTAGCTTCCAAAGAAAAAGATAAAGTAAAAAAAGAAGCCTACTTAGATACCATGTTCTCAATCTATGACAGACGAATTGAAATGTTTGGCCAAAAAGGGTTTGTACTGGGCTATAAAGGACAAGCCATGTTGGTTAACCGTATAAATGAAAAAGAAAAAACATTTGAAATCCTAAATGAAGCTGTTGGAATAACCAAAAACAAAACTCAGGCAGGAACTTTAGTAGCTACCATGTTTGCTATTATTAATTTGGAAAAAGAAGGTAAAAAAACCAAAGAAGACGTAGTAAATATGTTTGAAAAAACAGTTGCTATTTGTGCAGCAAATAAAAATTCAAAAAACGCTAAAAGTTATGCCAAAGCAGAGGAAAAAATTCAAAGTGTAACTTCTCCTTATTTAGACTGTGAAGTATTAGTGCCACTAGCTGAAAAGAATTTCGAAACCAATAAAGATAATGTAGATTGGTTAAGACAAACTGTACGACTATTAAAAGTAAAAAAATGCTACGAAGCAGAGATTTTCTCTAAAGTTGCTGAAGCTTATTTTGCTTTAGAACCTTCGGCCGAAGGTGCTGACGGAATCGGTAAATTATACTTAGGAAAAAGAGAATTCAGCAAAGCTGCCGAATGGTTTCTAAAAGCTGTGGATATGGCAGAAACAGATCCCGAAAAGGCAGAATATAATTTTAGTACAGCTCAAGCTTATTCTTATGGTAAGAATTTTTCTCAAGCGAGAACTTATGCTCTAAAAGCTGCCAGATTAAAAAGTGGATGGGGTGAACCTTATCTGTTAATTGGAGATTGTTATGCTCAAAGTTCAAGTACATGTAATGATGGAGAGCTAGGAAAATGGGGCGTTTATTGGGCTGCTGTTGACAAATACCAAAAAGCAAAAGCAGTAGATGGTTCTATATCATCAAATGCCAATAAGAAAATTGCAAGTATCTCTGCTCTTTACCCTGAAACCAAAGATGTTTTCTTTTACAGTAAAAAAGATGGTGATTCTTATACCGTTGGTTGTTGGATAAATGAAACAACCACCATCAGAACAAAATAAATGATTTTAAATAAACTTACCTTTTTATACCAAAAAGTTTTCCCGGTGCTTTTCGCATTCGGGATTCTTTTTTCGTGCGAAAATGATATCAAAGAAGTTGAATCATTAACACATCTTAAAAAAGAGCCTATAAATAAGGGAAAAAATGTTGAGCTTATCTATTCTGAAAGTGCTGACGTAAAAATTAAAATCCTTGCACCATTATCCGAAGAATATGAAGAAAAAGACAACCATTACATTGAGATGACAGAAGGAATAAAAGTATTATTTTATGACTCCTTGTTAAATATTAGTTCTACCTTAACAGCTAACTATGCCATACAAAGGGTTTCAAAAAATATTATGGAAGCCAAAGATAATGTTGTTGTGGTTAACGATAAAGGAGAAAGGTTGAACACAGAACACTTGGTATGGGCACAAGATTCTTCAAAAATATACTCTGATGTGTTTGTTAAAATAACAACCGAAGATGAAATAATAATGGGCAACGGGATGGAAGCCAATCAGGATTTTAGTAAATGGAAAATTCATAAAATTAAAGGAACTATTAACATCAAAGAAGAGCCGGACTCATTAAATTCAGGAATTTAATATGGAAAAAATAGTGCGATTTTTACAATACATGTGGCTATTAACTGCCGTATTATGCTTTATAATCGGAACTTATCATTTAATCTTTACTGCTGTTGAGGATGCCATTTATTTTTACATATTTGCTGCCTTGGCAACCCTATTATTTTTTGTGCGAAAACGTCAATTAAAAAGATTTGAAAAGATGTCGAAATAATCACTAACTTTAAATTGCGAAAATTTACTTTAAAAATTAGAATTACTTATAACAAATGTTTTTTAAAAAACCACAATTATTGCTTCTATAAATGACTTCTCTTTTTTGGTTTTTATTAGTTCTTGCAATGTTCTTCTCCGCACTATTTTCGGGTTTGGAAATAGCATTTATTTCGGCTAACCGCTTAAAGATAGAATTGGATAATAAAAAAGGTGTTTTTTCTGCCAAAATACTTTCTCTCTATTTAAAACAACCGGCAAAATTTATAGGAGCAATGTTATTGGGAAATAATATTGCACTGGTTATTTACAGTATTATTATGGCTAAATTTTTAGCACCGATTATTACAACTCACATTAGCAATAATGAGTTAATAATTCTTATTATTCAAACGGTTATTTCTACTTTAGTTGTTTTATTCTTTTCTGAATTTTTACCAAAAGCCATTTTCCGCATCAATCCGAATAAGGTTTTGTCAATATCAGCAATTCCCATTTCCATTATTTATTACATCCTTTATCCGTTTACATATATAACCGTTGGTATTTCCAATTCCATTTTAAGATTATTTAAAATAGATACTTCAGAAAGCGATTTAGCCTTTTCAAAGATAGATTTGGAAGATTTTGTAGCCAACATAAAAGAACAACAGTACAAGGAGAAAGAAATTGATTCTGAGATTTTAATTTTTAAAAATGCACTAGGTTTTTCCGAAATTAAGGCAAGAGAATGTATGATTCCTCGAGCTGAAATCATTGCTTTGGATATTGAAAAACCAATAGACGCACTAAAAGAAAAATTTATTGAAACGGGATTGTCTAAAATACTAATCTATAGAGATTCTATCGATAATATTATAGGATACACCCATTCCAAAGAACTATTTAAAAAACCTGAATCTATAAAATCAATTTTACTTCCCGTATCAATATTTCCTGAAGTAATGTCGGTTAATGAAGTTCTTAAAAAAACGATTAAAGATAGAAGAAGTATTGCTGTTGTTGTTGATGAATTTGGAGGAACATCAGGAATATTATCGGTGGAAGATATTATAGAAGAAATATTTGGAGAAATTGAAGACGAACACGACAAAGAGGAGCTTATTGAACTAAAAATTGACGATTCAACCTACCGGTTCTCAGCACGAATGGAAATAGATTACATCAATGAAAAATACAAATTGAAACTTCCTGAAGATGATGAATATGAAACCTTAGGTGGATATATTATTCATATTCATGAAAGTATTCCGGAAAAAGATAAAGTTATAATTACCGAACAATATCAGTTTATTATTAATGAAGTGAGTAACAATAAAATTGAATTGATTACCATCTCTGAAATGGAGAAAGATTAATTCAAATTATTCACTTTTTTATCTGTTCTATATTTATTGCTCAACACTTTTATATATCGTTTGACAATCGTATATTCGCAGCCCAAATATTTAAAACAATATGGCAGTAATAGGAAAAATTAGAGAAAAGTCATCATTGGTACTTATCATTGTAGGTATAGCAATGCTTGCATTTTTATTACCTACAAATAATGTCCGGAATCTTTTTACTGGAAATGATAGCTCAGTAGGGGAAATTGGAGGAATCGAAATTGAAGGTAAAGATTTTGAATTCAGACAAGATAAAGCGGTTAGTCAATGGGAAACTCAAAACAAGCAAACAGCTACAACTGAAGTTAGAGATGCTATTAAAGAACAAGTTTGGAATGATATTATAAGAGAATCCGTTTTAGAAAGTCAATTTAAAGAATTAGGAATTGCCGTCAGCTCTCAGGAATTATTCGACATGGTTCAGGGAAGCGACCCACACCCCCAGGTAAAACAAGCATTCACAGATCCAAATACTAACGTTTTCGATCCTGCTAAAGTTTTACAATTCTTAAAAAGCTTAGAAACTATGCCAGCTGAAAATAAAAATCAATGGTTATTATTTGAAGAAGGAATTGAAAAAGAACGAGTTGCTACAAAGTATAACAACCTTTTTGTAAAAGGAATGTATGCAACAAGCAGTATGCTTAAAAGAACTTATAAAGATCAAAATGAAAAAAGAAACATCAGGTTTGTTGCTAAAAGATATGTTACAGTTAACGACAGTACAATAACAGTATCTCCTGATGAATTGAAAGCTTACTACGATGAGCATAAAAATGAATATAAGCAGGATGCTTCAAGAGAAATTGAGTACGTAAAATTTGAAGTTGTTCCATCAGAAGCTGACATTGCTGAAGCAAAAAAATGGATACAAGAAACAGCTGAAGAATTTAAGATTACTGAAAATGATTCTTCCTTTGTAACCTATAACTCTGAAGTTCCTTTTGATGAGAAATTTTACGGGCCGAACAATATGCCTCAGGGTATAGATTCTGCTATGTATTTTGCAGAAGTTGGAACAACAACAAAACCTTATGAGCAAGATGGAGCCTTTATGGTTACCAAACTTTCTAAAACCAAAATGGTTCCTGATTCAGTAAAAGCCCGTCATATTTTATTAAAAACTACCGGACAAGCTACTGATACATTACTCGAAACCCGTTTGGAAAACATGAAATCTCAACTAGAGAAAGGTGCAGATTTTGCACAAATGGCAAGAGATAGTTCTGAAGACGTTGGTTCAGCAATTGAGGGAGGAGACTTAGGCTGGTTTAAAGAGGGAACAATGGTTAAACCATTTAATGATGCTTGCTTTGATGGTAAAGTAGGCGATTTAGTTATTGTTCAGTCTCAATTTGGATTTCATTTAATTGAAATAATGAAACAAGCCGAAAAAGTAAAGAAAGTTCAATTGGCTACAGTGGTTAGAAAAATAATACCAAGTAATGAAACATTTGCTGATTATTTTGCTCAGGCAAGTTCGTTCTACTCTAACAATAATTCATCTGAAACTTTTACAAAAGCAACAGAAAATGATAAATTTACTAAGTATGTTGCTTCGGAGGTTAAAGTAGGAGACCGTGATATTTCGGGAATGGCAAATGTAAGAGAAATGATAAGATGGGCTTACAAAAACGAAAAAGGTGCTGTTTCTGAACCAATGCAATTTGAGAATACATTTATTATCGCGCACTTATCTGAAGTTAGAGAAGAGGGAATTGCTCCAATGGATCAAGTAGAGATACAAGTAGAATTAGGTGCTAAAAAGAAAAAGAAAGCAGAAATGTTTATTAAAGAAATGGAAGGTATTACTAATCTGGATGAACTGGCAACTAAATTAGGCACTAAAGTAGAAACTGCTCCTGATGTTAATTTCTCAGCTTATGCTATCCCAGGAATGGGTCAGGAACTAAAAATTAACGGAATGGCCTCTACCTTACAACAAGGACAGATGAGTATACCTATTGAAGGACAAACCGGAGTATTTGTTATTCAAATTGAAGCAGTTACTCCAGCACCAGAAACTACCGACTATACAGGAATTAAAACCCAATTAGAACAAAATTACAAAGGAAGAACAAGTCAGTTACTGGAAGCATTAAAAGACAAATATGGCGTAGTTGATAAACGATATAAATTCTATTAAAATTTGTAAGAAAGGCTAGCTTAAAGTTAGCCTTTTTTAATGATATAAATTTTATGAATTATATCATCTAATTATTGATTTTAAGCATAATCTAATTGAATGACAAGTATTACATTTGTTCT
>CAYRAD010000187.1:0-5691 GCA_964422135.1 uncultured Vicingus sp. | reverse complement strand
GATTTATATATTTAAAAATATTTCATTATCTCTTGTGCTGTGGTTCGTCAGAAACGCTTAATTTCTTTCTTCCTTTAGCTCTTCTTCTTGCTAATACTTTTCTGCCATTAGCAGTTTCCATTCGGCTTCTAAATCCGTGCTTATTCTTTCTTTTCCTGTTTGATGGTTGAAATGTACGTTTCATCTGTTATACTTTTAATTTCGGTTGGCAAAAATAGACTTTTTTTACTTACGAACAAATATTCTTGAAAAAATATATTTTGAGACGAAATTAGTGATTTATTAATGTTTTTAAGAATAAGACGTTAAAAAGTCAAAAGTAGATAGAGATAATTACAAGCCACTATTAATACCTTCGTGCTGTGAGAATTAATTAAGTATTAATGAAGAACAAAGGAGTTATATATTTTATCTTAACTATCATAATAGTTAATGGCCTGTTCTATTCCTGTAAATCTCATAAAATTATGATTGAAGATACCTCTCCTATAGATTTTCCTGAAGAAATGAAAGCTGATTCATCAGAGGAAGCTTCTAATGAAATGGTGACTAATTTTTTATCGGAATATTTAAAATTAAAATATAAAGACATGACTTTTAACAAGTATATGTATGTGTCCATCAAACATCAACGTCTTTATTTAATAGAAAATGATTCTACTATAAAAAAATATCCCATTTCCACTTCCTTTTATGGCATTGGAAGTAAACAAGACAGTTATCAAACACCACCGGGATTGCACATTATTAAAAGAAAAATTGGTGGAAATGTTCCTTATGGTGGTATATTTGAATCAAGGGAATTTAATGGCGAAATTGCTAAAATTTTAACCAAAAAAGAAAATGCTCCCAAAGATTATGTTACTTCGAGGATTATGTGGCTCGAAGGCAAAGAACCTGGAATAAATAAAGGAAGAAGAGTTGATTCTTACAACAGGTTTATTTACATCCATGGAACACCGGAAGAAGGTTTAATAGGACAACCTGCATCGCATGGTTGTATTAGAATGAAAAACAAAGATGTTATTGAATTGTACAATATTGTTGATGAAGGTACTCCCATTCTAATTCTGAAATATTAAACCGGAATTTTAGTAAATAATCTTAATTTTAAAGCCAATTTGAGTTTTATGAATTTAATGGGTTTGTTATTATTAATTGTAGGCTTGATTGCCGGTTTCTTTATTGGTTTCCTTCTCAAAAAGAGCAAATCAGTTGAAGGTGGTAACAATGCCAATGAACTCATTAAACTTAACGAACGTTTGAGTAATGCTGCCATCAACTACAATGAACAAAAAAGTGAGATTCAAAAGTTAGCTACAGAAAACAAAGAGCTTATATCCAAAAATTCGCAACTTGAAACAGATAACAATAACCTAAACTCCAAATTAAAAGAGCATAAAGAAGAAGTGGAGCAACTTCAGAAAAAATTTACCCTCGAATTTGAAAACATTGCCAATAAACTGCTAAAACAAAATTCATCAGAATTTGCTGAAGCCAATCAGAAAAGATTAAACGACATACTAACTCCATTAAAAGACAACATCAAGAATTTTGAGAAAAAAGTGGAGGACAAATATGTTAAAGAAGTTAAAGAACGTTCTGCTTTAATGACAGAGGTTAAAACTTTATCTGAGCTTAACCAACAAATGCGTGAAGATGCTCAAAACCTGACTAAAGCACTAAAAGGGGACTCCAAAGTTCAAGGAAACTGGGGAGAATTAATTTTAGAAAAGATACTAGAAAGTTCAGGCTTAATCAAGGGAGAAGAATATAATACTGAAGATTATTATACCAATCAAGAAGGTGGTGGAAGTAGGTTAGATGTCATTATTAAATTACCTGATAATAAACATATTATTATTGACTCTAAAGTATCTATAACAGCATATACCAAATACTTTAGCACTGAAGATGAAGATGAAAAGGAAATTCAACTAAAAGCACATTTAGCCTCAGTTAAAAGCCATATCGATATTCTTTCTAAAAAAGATTATAGCCAAATCCCTGGACTTAATACACCTGATTTTGTATTGATGTTTATGCCATCCGAACCATCATTTAGTTTTACTTTACAAAATAATAGTAACATTTATAATTATGCCTTAGATAAAAATATTGTGATTGTTAGCCCAACAACACTGTTAGCTACAGTAAAAACTGTTGCTTCAGTATGGAAACAAGAAAGACAAACCAAAAACGCCATAGAAATTGCACGACAAAGTGGTGCTTTATATGATAAATTTGTAGGATTTTTAGGAGATTTGGAAAAAATTGACAAAGGATTAAAGACATCACAAGAAGCTTATAATGGAGCAGTAAACAAATTAAAGACTGGTTCTGGAAATTTAATTGGTAGAGCTGAAAAAATACGAACGCTAGGAGCCAAAACGTCTAAACAAATTGATGTAAATTATTTAGACGAAAACAACAATCAACTTGAAGATTAAAATAGCCATCATATTAATTTCCCTTGCTTTTATTGCAGCTTGTTCTTCGTCAAAAGAAGCAGCAAGCAATAAAAATGTGGCTGGAATTTACATGCCCGGATTAAATTTAATAGACCCTGATTTTAAGGTCTTTCATAAAAACGATTCGCTCACCGAACTTCATTTCCGATTAAATTCAGAAAATATACTTTACACCAAAAAACGTGAAGACACAGCCTTTAGTGCTAATATTTTAATCTATTATGAACTGATTAATAAGGCAGATGATGAATTGGTAGACAGTGCGTCTATCTATTTTACTGATTATGGCGGCAACAAACAAAAAAAGTACCTGGATGGTATCATTAATATTACCACTAAGAATAATAAAATGTACGACCTTGTGGTTACGGTTAATGATCTTACCCGTGATCACTACATAAAAAAAAGGATAAGACTGAATAGAATGGAAAACTACAATGCCCAGAATTATTTAATACTGGATTCCAGTCTAAATGTAGTATTTAAGAACCATTTTAACAGTAACGATAAAATATACATTCAGAAGAACAGCAATAACACCACAAGAACCATTTTGCTTAAATATTATAATTCTGATCTACCTATTGCCAAGCCACCTTTTTCTATTGATGAAGAAAATGAAGCGGTTGTGTTCCGGGCAAAAATGAGCAAAGAACTGGAATTCGATTCGCTGAACAGGGTTAGTTGTCGGATTGAAGAGAAAGGATTGTATCATTTTCAATCTTCTGATAACCTGAACTCAGGACCAACGGTTTTTAATTTCCAGAAACATTTTCCCAAAATAAAAACTCCCGAAAACATGATTGCCCCAATGCGCTACATTTCCACTAAAAAAGAATTTGACGATTTAAACATGGCTGAGAACAAAAAAGAAGCTGTTGATAAATTCTGGTTAGAAATTTCGGGAAGCACTGACAGGGCAAGGACTTTGATTAGTGAATATTATAACCGTGTTGAAAATGCCAATGATTATTTTACATCATATATGGAAGGTTGGAAAACAGATCGTGGATTAATCTACATTATTTACGGATCTCCCAATGTAGTGTATAAGAACAAAAATTACGAGAACTGGATCTATGGCGAAGAAAACAACATGATGTCGATTAGTTTTGTTTTTCAGAAGGTGAATAACCCTATCAGTGATAACGATTTTACCTTAAGCCGATCTCCTATATTTAAAAACAGTTGGTTCAGGGCTGTGGATAGTTGGAGGAGTGGGAGGATTTATTAATGGAAAAAGAGAACATCATATTTGGCGTTCGACCGGTTATTGAGGCCATCAATGCCGGTAAAGAAATCGATAAACTTTACATTCAGAGAGATATTAGCGGTAGCGGCCTTTCCGAACTAAGAAATGTTATTAAAAAAGCAAAAATTCCTTTTTCACATGTTCCGGTTTTTAAGCTGAACAAATATACTTCAGGAAATCATCAGGGTATTATTGCTTTTATTTCACCCATTGCGTTTCAGAACATTGAAACCATTGTTCCAACATTGTTTGAACAGGGAAAAATTCCACTGGTCTTGGTCTTGGATAAAATAACGGATGTGCGAAATTTTGGAGGTATTAGCCGGACTGCTGAATGTGCCGGAGTTGATGCCATTGTTGTACCCAAAAGAGAGTCGGCACAGGTAAATGCTGACGCTATAAAAACTTCTGCAGGTGCCTTACACCGGATTCCCGTCTGTAAAGTCGATAACCTTACCGATACGGTTCTGTTTTTACAAGCCAGTGGCTTGAAAATAATTGGCTGCACCGAAAAAACGGAGCACTTAATTTATGATGTAGATTTTAATTGTCCTGCAGCAATAGTTATGGGAGGAGAAGAAAAAGGAATTTCCAATCAGCTACTAAAAATTTGTAATGAAAAAACCAAAATTCCGATGGCAGGAGAAATTGCTTCCTTAAACGTTTCTGTTGCTACAGCAATAATTGTTTACGAAGCTATTAAACAGAGAAATTAGTTTACCATCTTTTTTTGTTGCTTTCTTTTAACTATTTCTTCAAAAGTCATCCCTTCAATTTTACCATCTAACCACGAAATAAAATCAAAGTATTCATTGGCAGCCATTTCATAAGGATCCTTTAACACATTTATCAGATCTTCTCTGAAATCAATGTAAAGTTGATCCAAATCATCTGTACTTTTTACTTTGATTAATTTTTTGAACTCCTTTAAAAAGATGGTTTCAAACTTATAATTTCTCTGATTTTTAGCAACATATCGCTTTGTTGATTTAATGGTATAATCCAACAAATCGTAGTTACCAATTTCATAATGTATAATAAGGTTTAGTAAACGGGCAAAAGTATAAACATCCTCCCGTAAACCAGATTCACTGTAATTCAACACCAGATTAATGTACCTTAATGCACTTTTAAAATCGCCACAACCCACATATACCTTTGAAATATTGTAGTAAAACAACATCTCTTCTTCATTGTTTATTTTACCATTGTACTTCTCTAATCCTTTCAAAATAGAAGGTATTACTTTTTCTTTGGCTTTTTCAAAATCACCGGTATTTAAATAAGCTAATAATTCTCCATTATGTGGAAAAGTAAATAATTTTAATTGTATGTCAATACTCTCAAAACCAGGTTCATTCTCCAGTTTTTTCATTTTTTCAATCATGGAGAAACATTTATCCCAATTCTTATAATCCATGTAAGCAAACATTACATTATTTAAAGCTTTTACATAACGTTTGGGTACTTCCCGCATAATCATCGGATTGTCTTCCATGATTTTTACTACCCTCATGAAGTTTTTATATGATTCTCCTAAATTTCTTTCGGTGGTAGCACATAAGCCTTTTATAAAGTAACACGCAGTTGCCGCCTTGGTTGATAAGGCCGTGTTTTTTCCGATAATCAGGTGATAATTGGAAATTCGGTCAACAATTTTTTGCTCTTCATCACTTCGGGCATACCCCCCCCTCCTAAAAGCATAGTTAATCTGAGAATAAAGCATTTGGTACTCGGCAAGGTTCCTGAGCTTCTCCAAACATTCACTTTCTTCTGCTACCAGCTTATTGAGATCTTTATCGAATTTTCCTCTTAAGTATTCTTCTTCTACCAATATTTTCTCCCAATCGATTAAATCCAATAAAAAATAATATTTCTCATAATCGTAAGCCATTTTTTTGGCTTTACGAATTAATTTACTGCATTCTTTGTACAAAGCCTTGTTAAATAGCAATTCAATATTACGTA